>JANMST010000055.1:0-7685 GCA_031389635.1 Acidimicrobiia bacterium
GCCGGCTCTTCAGATAGAACAGAATGCCCAGAATCGCCGCGGCTCCCGCTGCCCACCACGATCCTCCCAGGGTCGAAGAACCGACAACCACGAGCAAGATGCCTCCGTACATGGGGTGCCTCACCCATCCGTAAGGCCCGGTGGTCGTCAGTTGGCCGGATGGGCTCGGCGCCGGGAACGGCGTGAGCCCCCGACCGAGCGTCGGCACGGCCGCCAGCGCCATCCAGACTCCGACCACCACCGGCAGCAGGCCTATCCACATCCATGCACGGGGAGGGAAACGGGCACTGGTGACGAACGTAACTGCCCACACGGCCAGAAGCAGCGCCTGGCCGGCCACCCAGCCGCCTCCTCGCTCGAGGAAACGGGGAACCCCCTCGCCCCAGTCGGAGGCGAGCAACACGACCTTCTGGTCGCCCACGTTCTCCAACGCTGCCTGGGCCGTCCCGGAACGGACGCCGGCATCGGGCCACACCTCGACGAGAGGAGCCAGGACGAACCTTCGCTCATGGGCCCGCGGATGAGGCAACTCGAGATCAGGACTGTCGACCACCAGATCGTCGTAGACGACCAGGTCGAGGTCCAAGGTGCGAGGTCCCCAGCGCTCCTGCCGGACCCGACCCGCCTGGCCCTCGATCTCATGGAGGAGGGCGAGCAGATCGGGAGCTACAAGGGCCGTCTCGATCAACCCCACCGCGTTGAGATAGGGATCCTGCTCCGGTCCTCCAACAGGAGCAGTCTCATAGAGCGACGAAACGGCGAGCAGGGTCCCCGCTCGTCGAAGCCCGTCGAGTCCCATCCTCAGAAGTCCGAGCCGGTCTCCAAGATTGGACCCGAGCCCGACCGCCGCCCGGACCACAATCCCTAGCTCCGATCCCGGCGGACCGTCACCGAGACGTCGGTGAATCCGACCTCGATCGGGGCGGCGGGCTTGTGGACCGTGGCCACAACCGCCCCGACGCGAACATCTTCGAGCACGGTCTCGGCGACCCGCGTGACTACTCGTTCGATCAAGTCCCACCGCTCGGACGCCACAACGTCGTGGATTCGTTGAGCAAGCAACCCGTAGTCGACGGTCTCGGCGAGATCGTCAGAAACTCCGGCGGAGGCGAGGTCCACCGACAACTCGACATCCACCAGGAAGCGTTGACCCGTCTTCTTCTCTTCGGGAAGCACCCCGTGATAGGCGAAAACTTCGATCCCCGTGATAGTGATCAAGTCTGCCAACGCACACAGCCCTTCCCGTGGTCCTGGCGTCTGGAGTCTGGCGTCTGGCGTCTCATTTCTTCCTGGCGTCTGGCGTCTGGCGTCTGGCGTCTCATCGGGTCATCGCCTCGCCGAACCCGCCGCCAAGCCTCGCGTCCCGGTCGTTCACACCTGATCAGGGACCAAAGCCCGCCCCTCTGGTCCCAGGGGCCGCTTGAGGATCTCCTGAACCAAGGCAATCGCCATGATCGGTTGGGCAATCATGCCCGACCAAACGAGGTAGCCGGCCAACAACCCTCCGAGGCTGTCGTCGATGACCTCGCGGTGCACGAGGACCTTCGCATCGGCTTCCCCGAGTGCTTTGTGGAGCGCCTTGAAGACCTTTTCAATGTCGACCTTGCTCGGCTCATCGCCGATGGCCACCTGGCAGACACCCAGCCCGGCGTCCCTGTAGGCCTGCAGGTTCTGATTGCCGGGAAGGAGGGTTACGACTGAAGTCATGCCGGCGTCACGTTTGAGCCAGCTGATCTCTTCTTCTCTTCGAATTTTCCGGTGCTGAAAACCGTATCCACCGATCCTCTCGGATACAGCCAGGCGTTCAGCGATTACCCAGGTAAACCCTCGAGGCTTGAGTCCTGTGATGACCGTCACCCTCCCGATCCCCGCACGATAGCCAGGGTGAGCAGGGCCGCTTCGCGGCATGCCGAGACATTGTGGACCCTCACAATGTCAGCCCCGCGCTCGATGGCGAGTGCGACGCTGACGGCGGAAGCCACGTCGCGATCTCCCGGTGCGGTCCGCCCGGTGATCTTCCCAAGGAAGGACTTCCGCGAGGTCCCCACCAGGAGCGGATACCCGAGGTCGGCAAACACCCCCAGATCCCGGAGCAGAACGAGGTTGTGGTCGACCGTCTTCCCGAAGCCGATCCCCGGATCGATCGCGATGCTGGTCCGCTCGACCCCGGCCGCCTCGGCCGCGGCAGCACGCTCGACCAGGAAGCCTGACACCTCACCGACGACATCGCCGTAGCTGGGATCCACTTGCATCGTCCGCGGGGTTCCCTGCATATGCATCAGGACGACGCCGACGTGATGACGGCTCACCACCGCGGCCATGTCGGGGTCGGCGAGGGCCGTCACGTCGTTGACGACCACGGCCCCGGCACCGACTGCGCCCACCGCCACCGGCGCTTTCGAGGTGTCGACCGAGACCATGGCCCCGGCCGCGGCCAACGCCTCGACGACAGGTAACACCCGCCCGAGTTCTTCCTCGACCGAGACGGAAGCGGCGCCAGGCCGGGTCGATTCGCCTCCGACGTCGATCAGATCCGCTCCTTCTTCGATCAGACGCAGCCCATGGTCGATGGCGGCGGCAGCGTCTGGAAAATTCCCCCCGTCGCTGAAGGAGTCCGGGGTTACGTTCACGACCCCCATGACCCGCGGCCGATCGAGCGTTAGATCGATACCGCGCAATTTCCAGATTCTCACCACCGGGGGCGAGCTCATCACGCGTTCATCGGGTCAGGTGCCCTTCATGAGGGCAATGGCCTCAGCCCTGGTCGCAGGGTTGGTGGCCAGACTCCCCCGGACCGCCGAGGTGACGGTGATGGATCCAGGCTTGCGAACTCCCCGCATCGACATGCAGAGATGTTCGGCTTCGATCACCACCATCACTCCCAGGGGGTCGAGACGATCCATCAAAGTATCGGCGACCTGGGCGGTGAGCCGCTCCTGCATCTGGGGCCGGCGAGCGAACCCTTCGATCAGTCGGGCCAGCTTCGATAGGCCCGTGACCCGACCCTGGGGAATGTAGGCCACGTGGGCCTTCCCGTGGAACGGCACAAGGTGATGCTCACAACTGGAGTAGAAAGGAATGTCGCGCACCATCACGATCTCTTGATAGTGCTCATCCCCGAAGAAGGCGTCGACGACGTCGCCGGGATCACGACGAATGCCATTGAAGATCTCGGCATACATCCGGGCAACACGTTGCGGCGTTTCCCGCAGGCCCTCTCGTTCGGGATCTTCGCCGATCGCGATCAGTATGTTCCGAATGGCCTCTTCGATGGCCGGGAGATCGACTTGGTCCACGTCGATTTGATCCATCTGCCACCCCGGTTCGGGATCAGGAGCTCGGTGCGTCGGCCGGCTTGAGACGTGGCAGCACTCGTGGCTTGCGAGGGGCGGTCTTGCCCCCGGTCACGGCATCCTCATCTACCGGCACCGCAGCCGCCACTCCCGGTTCGGCCAGGCGAGGCTGTGACGGTGGCCGAATCCGGAGGCTGCCATCGGGATCGTGTTCCCACTTGGGAACATCGGAGAAGATCTGGGCGACCTCGTCGGTTCCCACCGTCTCCTTCTCCAGCAGGATCGTCACCATTCGTTCCATCGCCGCGGAATGGGCGGCAAGGATCATCCGCGCCTCCTCGTGGGCGGCGTTGATCATTGTCCGCACCTCTTCGTCGATGAAGGCCGCAACCTCGTCGGAGTAGTCCTGCTGGCGCCCGTAGTCGCGGCCGAGGAAAACTTCGGAAGCGGCCCGTCCGTACTGCATCGGTCCGAGCTTGTCGCTCATCCCGAACTCCATCACCATTCGCCGGGCGATCTGAGTTGCCTTCTCGATGTCGTTGGCGGCACCAGAGGTTGGATCGCTGAAGATCAGCTCCTCGGCGGTGCGCCCACCGAGCAGCATCGCCAGCTGGTCGACCAGCTCCGAACGACGGATCAGGTACTTGTCGTGGGTGGGAAGCGCAAGAGTGTGTCCTAGCGAACGGCCGCGAGCAACGATCGTGATCTTGTGAACCGGATCCGCATTGGGCAGGGCGAAACCGACGAGGGCATGGCCGGTCTCGTGGTATGCGATGAGACGCCGTTCCTCCTCGGGCATAATCCGCGTCTTGCGCTCGGGGCCAGAGATGACCCGATCGATGGCTTCTTCCATCTCCAGCATCGAGATCTGGGTCTTGCGGGTGCGGGCCGTCAGCAAGGCAGCCTCGTTGATCAGATTGGCGAGATCGGCCCCCGTGAACCCCGGAGTACGGCGGGCGAGGACGCCGAGTTCGACATCGGGGCCTAGGGGCTTGCCCTTGGAATGGACCTTCAGAATTCCTTCGCGGCCGAGGATATCGGGAGCATCGACCACGATTTGTCGGTCGAAGCGCCCTGGCCGGAGCAACGCCGGGTCGAGGATGTCGGGTCGGTTGGTGGCGGCGATGACGATGACGCCATTGTTGGTGTCGAAACCGTCGAGTTCCACGAGGAGTTGGTTGAGGGTCTGCTCGCGTTCATCGTGCCCGCCCCCGAGGCCTGCTCCGCGATGGCGGCCGACGGCATCGATCTCGTCGATGAACACGATCGCCGGGGCGTGGCTCTTGGCCTGCTCGAACAGATCCCGAACGCGAGACGCCCCGACGCCTACGAACATCTCGACAAAATCGGAACCGGAGATCGAGAGGAAAGGCACACCGGCCTCACCGGCCACCGCCTTGGCCAGGAGGGTCTTACCCGTTCCGGGAGGCCCGAAGAGGAGGACGCCTTTGGGGATCTTGGCGCCGAGGGCCCGGTACTTGTCAGGGTTCTGAAGGAAGTCCTTGATCTCCTGAAGCTCTTCTATCGCCTCGGTCAGGCCGGCCACGTCGTTAAACGTGACCTTCGGTTGCTCTTTGGTGACCATCCGGGCGCGCGCTTTCCCGAACTGCATCACGCGGTTGCCGCTCCCCTGCATCTGCATGAAGATGAAGATCATGAAGCCCAGCAAGAAGACCCAGGGCAACAGGCTTATCAGGATCGCCCAGAGGCCGTCCGGTTGGTTGTTGACCTCGTAAAAGACCCCCTCATCTCTCAAGAGTTCGTTGAGCTCCCCTTCCCAGCCATCGGCGTAGTCGGCGACGACGTCGAAACGATCGCCCGGTAGTTGCGAACCGACCAACCGACCTTGCACCTGATTTGACCGGGAGAGGATCTCGACGGCTTCGATCTCACCGCGGTTGACCTGGTCGAGGAATCGGGTGATCGTGATGTCGCGAGGCTGTCCGATCTGATCGAACCAGCGCTGCGCGAGCAGGGCCAGAGCCAGAATGGCGATGGCGTAAATGGCCAGAGTGCGAAGGGTGCGATTCACGTCTCGGTGGATGCTACGCGACGTCTGGGCTTACTGGAACCCCTCGTAACTGCCCGGCGACAAGCCAATGCACACTATTTCCCACCGACGGCCTCCGTTTCCCACGGACGGGTCAGTGCGTCGTGGTCGTCATGGTGGGGGTCGGCGTCACGACGAAACGGGAGCTTGACAACGAAGCGGGCACCGGCCCCTTCGTGGCCGCCCTCCTCAACCGAGACCGAGCCACCGTGGGCCTCGACCAGGCCCTTCACCACATACAGGCCGATCCCGGGTCCGCTCTTCTTCCCCTCACTCGAATGTGTCTCGCTGGCAAGGCGAACGAAACGTTGGAAAACCCGCTGGCGGTCTTCGACCGGGACACCGGCCCCTTCATCGGTGACCGCAAGGAACGCTTCGGAGCCGTCGCCGCCCACGTCTACGGTGATCGTTCCTCCGTCCGGGCTGTGGCGCACCGCGTTGTCGAGGAGGTTGGCCAGGACTCGGTGAAGCTTGAGGAAGTCTCCTTCGACAATGGCGTCCCCATGGTGGACGAGCCTGAACGTGACATGGGGGTGCCGCACAATCCACGGCTCCACCGCCTGACGGGCCATCCGCGCCAGGTCGATCGGCTCGCGATCGAGATTGGGACCGCCCTGTTCGACTTGCCCGAAGTCGAGCAGCTGGTTGAGGAGTTCCACCAATCGTTGCGCCTCTTTCCGGATATAGGCCACGGCCTCGCTGGCGGTGGGATCGGCCACGACCGACTCGAGCTCGGCAAGCACGGCCGCGAATCCCGCGATCCCGGTCAGAGGCGACCTCATGTCGTGGCCAACCCCGATGAGGAACTCAAGGCGGTCGGCCAGCATCTTTTCGATCTCCGACCGGGTGGGGCTCAACCGGGTTCACCTTCTATCACGCCGACATATGGGAGGTTTCGGTAGAGGCCGGCGTAGTCGAGCCCGTATCCGATCACGAACTCCGGCCCGATGCGGAAGCCGACGTACTTGACATCAAGCGGGACTCGCTGGATGCCTTCCTTCAGGAGGAGGGTGGCCACCTGCAATGAGGCGGGGCGTCGCACCGACAGCGACTTCAACAAATAGTTCAGGGTGAGTCCCGAGTCGATGATGTCCTCGACGATGAGAACATCGCGGTCTGCTATCTCCTGATCGAGATCCTTGAGGATCCGAACCACACCCGACGTCTGGGTGGAAGCTCCGTAGGACGATACTGCCATGAAGTCGAATTCGACGGGCAGGTCGACCGTCCGGGCCAGATCGGCCATGACCATGAAGGCGCCCTTCAGCACCCCCACCATCAGGAGGTCGCGGCCCTGATAGTCAATAGTGATCTGGCGACCCATCTCGGCCAGCTTGTCGGCGATCTCTTCGGATGAGATGAGTTGTCTCAATGCCGTCAAGTCGTATCCATGCGAGGGCCGAAAGGTAGCGGCTCCGATGCCGATCCAACCAATTGGCCATCCAATTGGCAATCAATCCGACTGGCAATCCAACTGGCGATCCAACTGGCAATCCGACAGATCCTCTGACCGTTGATTCGATGCGAAGATCAACAACCAAGGCCCCGAGCGCTCGACCCGAAGCCCGCCGCTGAGCTCGGCCGCTTTGGCAGCACCGCACACGACGGCCCAGACCCGTTCCGACTCGCTCCGATCAAGGCCGTATCCGTTTCGGAGGCGGCGCACCAATGAGCGCAAGGACCGCACCGCCTCCTCCGATCCCATCGCCCACAGGACCCCGGCCGAGACCCGCCACCCACCATCGAACGCTTCGCCGGGCGCAGGGCCGACCAGATTGACCTCGGAAATGGCGCGGGCCGCCACCGACAGGTGCCGGCGAAGGGCGGGATTGAATTCGGCTTCGAGTTGGGGGATCAGTTGAAGGCGAATCCTGTTGCGAAGCTGATCGAGGTCGGCGTTACCCGGGTCATCCATCCACGGAAGCCCGGCCAGGGTTGCCAGCTCTCTCGTTTCCGATCGGGTGACATCGAGCATGGGCCGGGCAATGCGGCCCCGCCGAGAAGGAATTCCGCCGAGGCCGTCGACTCCGGCGCCGCGCAGGAGGTTCGCCATGACCGTTTCGGCCTGGTCGTCGGCGGTGTGAGCCGTCAAAACCCACTCGACTCCACCGAGACCTTGAGCAAGGGCGCGGTATCGAGCGGTGCGGGCCGCGTTTTCTGAGAACTTGTCGAGCGTCACGGACCTGACCTCGATCGGAATCACGAGAGCATCGGCGACGGCCCGGGCGGCCTGTTCGAGAGCATCGGAGGCCGCCAAACCATGGTGGACGTGGACCGCCCGGACCGGGCCGGTCCGGGAAGTGAGCCAGGCGAGGGCGGCCGAGTCGGCTCCACCGGAGAGG
>JANMST010000069.1:0-7692 GCA_031389635.1 Acidimicrobiia bacterium
CCCGGACCTGTAATCCTCAGGTCTATTCCGTAGCCACGGGGACTATCGAGGGGAGGGCTCCACTCCAAGACCGCTCTTCCGTCTTCCCCGAGTGGGCTCTGAAGTTGTGCAACCTCAGTGGTCAGATGTGAGACCGAGGCGTCAACCCGGCCTCCGTTGCGGCCGAGAGCTGCCACCGCTATTCGCACCAACTCGCCCGGGTGGTAGGTGCCCCGGTCGGGTGAGACCACTACCTCGTTCATCCCTTGAGCCCGGTAGTCGAGATCCCGCGGACGAAATAACGCTGGAAGATGGCGAAGACGATCACCACCGGGATCAGGGCCACGATCGATGCGGCAAAGACCTGGCCCCACTGGGTCAGGTGCTGGGACTGGAAGAGGGCGATGCCGATTGGGAGGGTGCGCTTGGTGGTTTCGCGAATGGCGACATGAGCCCAGGGGAACTCGTCCCAGGCGTACAAGAAGGTGAAGATCGCAACGACGGCCAGACCCGGTCGCGACAACGGGATGATGATCCGCCACATGATTGTCCAACGGCTGGCACCGTCGATCAGGGCTGCCTCCTCTAGGTCGCGGGGGATCCCCTCGAAAAAGCCCCTGAGGAGAAAGGTCTGCATCGAGACAGTCATGGCTACGTAGACCAGGACCAGACCGGGGAGGGAATCAAGCAGGTGGAGGTTCTTCGCCACCAGGAACTGGGGAATGATCAGCATCACCGGTGGAACCATCATTCCCAGCAGGAGCAGGTAGAAGATCTTCTCCTTGGCCGGGAACTCGAGCCGGGCAAATGCGAAGGCCAGCAGAGATGACAGGAAAAGGGTCAGTATCACCGTCGAGAGAGCCACCGCCATTGAGTTGAGGAAGTAGATGCCGAAGAGATCCTTCCCGAGAGCCTCGGTGTAGTTGGCGGTTGTTACTTCTTGGGGAATGAGGCTCGGGGGAATGTCGAATATGTATGCCTGCGGTTTGAGCGAGGTGGCGACCATGAACCAGAATGGCACCACCACAAAACCGCTTCCAAGCGCCAGCAAGAGGTAGGTGAGGGCTTTGCCCCGGCGCCGGCTCGCCCGGATGGATGTCGTCATATCTCCACCCTCTGTCGCAGGAGCCGGATCTGAACGATGCTGACCAAGAAAACGAAAGCTGCCAGCAGATAGCTGATCGCCGCTCCGTAGCCGAAGTCGAGCCTGGTAAAGGTCGCTTCATACATCAGGGTGAGAACGAAGTGGGTCAAGTCGAGTGGATTGCCGCCGTCTGTGATAAGCAGGTTCGAGATGTAGGCGTTGAGGCCACCGATCACAAGCACCACAGTCAGGAACACCAATACCGGTCGCAGCAGGGGCAGAGTGATGTAGCGAAAGCGCCCGAGCGGGCTGGCCCCGTCGGCGTTGGCGGCATCTAGCAACTCCTGGGGAATCGCCTGCAGACCGGCGAGGGCAATGATCGCCGTCCAACCCACACCCTTCCATATTCCGAGCAGGTGGATCGGAACGAAGATGAGGATCGGGTCGGCCAGCCACAGGATGTTGTGGTCGATGACCCCTAGCGCGTCCCGCAACACCCAGTTCACGAGGCCACCCTGGCCGACGAACATGTACTCGAAGAGAAGCGTGACTATCACCCAGGGCGTGATCACCGGCAGGTAGTAGAGGACCCGGAAGAATGACCGACCCCGGATCGCCTGATTTAGAAGCAGGGCCACCCCCACCCCGAGCACGATCTGGCCCGGAACGGTCACGAGGGTGTAGGCGATCGTGTTGAGGACGGCCCTCCGAAATATCGGATCGCCGATCGCTCTTGAATAGTTGTCGAACCCGAGCGGTTCTGAGAGCTCTGGATTGACGATGTTCCAGTCGTAGAAACTAATGCGGGCGGAGTAAATCAGCGGCCCTAGCAGGAACGTTCCGTAAACGGCTAGGCCGGGAACTAGGAACAGTGCGGCCCTACCCAGCTTTCGGGCGGAGGGAATCCGGTTCGAACCCGGCGTGATCTTGGACCTTCCGCTGAGACCGATCCTCCGCTCCCGCGGAGCGGGAGCGGAGCCTCCGGATTTCGAGGTCACTGGCTCAACAGAGAGTTGATCTCCTCGGCAGCCTGGTCGAGGGCTTCCTGTGGGGTCTGCTCGTCGCGCAGCACCCGCTGGAAGGCGTTGTTGATGGCGTTGTCCATATCCGACCATTTCGGATGCGGCACCCGGGCCTGGGCGGTTTCCAGCTGTTGCATGAAGATGTCGAAGTATGCGGGCAAAGAGCCGTCTCCGGCAAGTCCCGACAGCGTCGGGATCATCCCGACCTCAGCCATCGTGCGCTGGGTGTCCTCAGAAAGGAGATAGGTGGCCCACGCCAGGGCCGCTTCCTGCTGGTCGGTGTCGGCGAAGACGACGAGATCCTCTCCCCCCACCACCGATGAGGTCGATCCCGCGGGTCCGGCCGGGACCTGGGAGAAGTTGACCTCGAAGTCCGGGTAGGACCCCTTGTAGATGTCGACCATCCAGGGCCCGTCGGTGATCATGGCATAGAGGCCCGTGGCGTGGCCGTCGGACGTGCCGACCCCTCCCCCGAGCAGGTTGGGAGAGAGACATCCCTGATCGTAGAGGTCCGAGAACATCTGCATGGCTGCCAGCGAGGCCTCTCCGTTGACGAACCCGGTCGCTGTCGTCACACCTTCATCGACCACTTGGCCGCCCATCGCGTAGAAGACGGGGGCCGGGGCCCAGAAGTAGGTCCCGCCGAGTGCATACCCGTATTGCTGCTCGCCCGAGGACAATTGGCAGGCTACGTCGGCCAGCTCGGCAAGGGTTTGGGGCGGCCCCGCGATCCCGGCGGCGTCGAACAGATCCCTATTCCAGAGCAGCACCTGAGTGTTGGTGTTCTGTGGGAGGCCGTAGTAGTGGTCTTGCCAGTTGTTGGTGGCGAGGGGGCCAGGAAACATACCGGCCGCGATCTCATCGAAGCCCGGCATCGTTCCATCGAGCTGGAGCAGCGCCCCCAGTTCGGCGAATTCGGGGACCCAGATGATGTCTAGCCGGGCCGTGTCGGGCGCCTCTCCGCCGGCTATCCCGGTCAGCAAGGCAGCCTTGAAGTCGTCATAGGCAAAACGCGTGGTCTCGACAGTCACACCTGGATTGGCATCTTCGAACGCCGCCACCACCGCTTCTAGCTGGGCTGTCTCCGGATCGCTCATGGTGTGCCAGTAGCTGATCGTCACCGGCTCGGGTGCGGCAGTTGTCGTCGGAGCCACCGTGGTTGTTGGTGCGACGGTTGTACTGGTTGCGGCGCTGGTCGTGGTGGTATCTGCCGCCTGACCGCAGGCCGTCGTCAGGACTATCAGGGCCGCCAACGCCACCTTCAGTCGAGTTCGTCTAGTCACCGGGTCCTCCTTTTTTCTTGTTTTGATCTGGGTTCGGCCGTCGTCATGAGACGTTTTCCCGAGACCACAGCAGGTCAGCTTGGATGTGTGTGGGCAGCTCGAAGAGCTCACCCAGGACGAGACTTGCGGCTCCTCGAGCCCAAGCGGCATCGGGAAGCGGTTCGATCACCAGCCGGTAGGTGCCTCGAAGCCCTTCGAAGACACGCGCCTCAAGCTCCTCGCGCAGCGGATCGAGCAGCTCTTGTCCAGCCTGGATGCCCTCCCCGGACAGGATCAGCAGGGCTGGCGCGAATAGGTTGACAACGTTGGCCAACGCGCGGCCCAGCATCCTGCCCGCGACCCGAAGGAGGGGACGAAGGGCAGGAGTTTGGGGAATGAGCCGGTAGAACTCTTCGGGATCGGCCGGACTGATCGTGCTACCAAGCAGGGTTCGGGCCGAAGCGATCAGCGCCGGCTCTGAAACGGTGGCCTCGAGACAGCCGATGTTGCCGCATGCGCATGGCCGATCACTGCCATCGACGACGGTGTGACCGAACTCGCCGGCTCCCCCTTTGGCTCCCCGATATAGACGACCGTCAGCCACGACTCCGAGTCCGACGCCGCGGCCCAAGGTCACGAGCACGAAATCGGATGTGTCGTGCCCCACTCCAAACCACCGCTCGGCCAAGGCGAGCGTGTTGACATCATTCTCGACGAGAACAGGTATCCCGAGCGCCCGCGTCGCCATTTCCGCGATCGGGACGTCGTGCCAACCCAGGAAAGGCGAATAGCGGCACACGCCGGCACGCCCATCAACCACTCCGGCAAGGCCAATCCCGACTCCAAGGATCTTGGATCGACTGGTCCCGGCCTGGGCGACAAGGACATCGAGCATTTGAGATAGCGCCGAGACCACGGACCCTGGCTCCCGATCGACGATCGGCACGTCGGCTTCGGATACAGCGTCACCCTCGAGATCGGTCAGCGCGCCAACGATGTGCCGCTCCATGACCTTGACGCCCACCGCGAAGTACGACTTCGGGACAAGGTGGACAAGCGTGGCCCGTCTGCCTCCGGTTGACGGCGCTTGCTCGCCGTCGCCAACGATGCCATGAGCCATCAACTCAGCAGTAATCGCTCCCACCGTCACCTGGGTGAGACCGGTAGCTCGGGCGATGGCCGCCCGGCTGATCGGGCCGTCCTGGCGAACAAGCTGGAACACGAGGGCCCGGTTGATCGCTCGGATCAGTTGGCGATCAGCAGGATTGGCCACATAGTTAGCTTAGAAACTTTATGAAGTCGCCGTCAAACCGCGCACGGAGGGCCGGATACCTCCCGCAACAGCGTGCAAAATAGGCATACTTAGTGTGGTAACTGGCTGAAGTACCCCCATGGCGAGTCACATTCGAGCTCCGCCCCTGGGCCGACATTTTGGTCGTTTCCTGGACCGCTAGCGTCGAACGATGCGCGATCTTCTTCTCGACGCGGCCAACCGCGCCACTCGATATCTCGAAGGACTCGATGGTCGTTCGGTGTTTCCGACGGCCGAAGGCCTCGCCGGGATGGGCTCCCTGGCCGGACCGCTGGCTGACGATCCCACCGATCCCGGCGAGGTCCTGGCCCTCCTCGACGCGGCCGGCTCACCGGCCACCGTCGCAACTGCCGGCCGTCGCTACTTCGGCTTCGTGACCGGCGGCAGCCTGCCGGCGGCCCTGGCCGCCAATTGGCTGGCAGGAGCATGGGATCAACCCGCTTCGATGCGGATCAGTTCTCCCATCGGAGCGAAACTGGAGGAGATCGCTCTCGGATGGATGGTCGATCTACTCGGCCTTCCGACCGGGACCGGTGCCGGCTTCGTGACCGGCGCCACGATGGCCAACTTCGCCGGCCTGGCGGCGGCCCGCCATCGCGTCATGGCGATCGCCGGTTGGGACGTCGAGGCCGACGGTCTCATCGGGGCGCCGCCGATTCGAGTGGTGGTCGGCGACGAAGCCCACGCCACCGTCTTCAAGGCGCTCGGGTTGCTCGGGCTGGGCCGAGCAACCGTTGAACGAGTGCCCGTCGATGGTCAAGGCCGAATGCGCCCCGATGCTCTCCCCTTGTTGGATGAACGGACGATCCTCTGTTTGCAAGCAGGCAATGTCAACACCGGCTCCTCCGATCCCTTTCCTTCCTTGATCGGCGCCGCCCGCCAGGCAGGTTCCTGGGTTCACGTCGATGGCGCCTTTGGCCTCTGGGCAGCAGCTTCACCCGAGCAAGCCGACCAGGTGCAAGGAATCGGGGCGGCCGACTCCTGGGCTACCGACGCCCATAAGTGGCTCAACGTTCCCTACGACTCCGGGTTGGTGTTCGTCCGCGATCCGGTCGCCCTCGAAGCTCCCTTCTCGACCGAGGCCGCCTACCTGATCCAGGAGGCGCCGCGGGAACCGATGCGGTTTACCCCCGAATCATCTCGGCGCGCCCGCGGGGTCGAAGTCTGGGCGGCACTCGCATCGCTCGGAAGGACGGGACTGGCCGACCTGGTTTCAAGATGCTGTC
This sequence comes from Acidimicrobiia bacterium, assembly GCA_031389635.1. Classification (GTDB taxonomy): domain Bacteria; phylum Actinomycetota; class Acidimicrobiia; order Spongiisociales; family ZC4RG35; genus DATEEG01. Next base: position 5,886 of record JANMST010000069.1, read on the forward strand.
GGCATGCTCGCCGCTTCGCCGAGGGGTTGTCGGCGACCGGGTTTGAGATCCTCAACGAGGTGGCCCTCAATCAAGTACTCGTGACCTTCGGCGACGACGCCCGCACCGATGAGGTCCTGGCTACGGTCCAAGCGGAAGGAACCTGCTGGGCGGGCGGAACCACATGGCAAGGACGCCGGGCGATGCGGATCTCGGTCTCGTCATGGGCCACCACCGACGAGGACGTCGAGCGCAGCATCGATGCGATCATCAAAGTGGCGCATCGAACCGGTTAACAATCGAGAGCTATCCGCAAAACGCCACACATGCGGGCTTGTCGGGCGAGCGGTACTGAAGTGATCAACGATGCCAAGTGGCTCTTCGGAACAGTCAGCAGGTTGTCGAACGAAGCCACACAGTCGACGGGCATACCGTCGCCTGGTCCCATAGGCAGCTCGGTGGGTATGCCCCTGATGGTGCGGGTTAGGGGAGCGCATACGACGCGGGTCAAAACCGGAATGGCGCCCTCTCGCGTGAGGACCAGATAGGGACGCCGTCCCAATCCGGACACCTCACCCCACCACACATCGCCCCGATGAGGTTCCGTTACCACGGCTCTTCGGCGATTGATCTTCGGAGAGCGGCCATGGCTGTTGCCTCTTCGTCGGCGGTGACTGGGATCCGCTGATATCCATCGATGATGGCCTGATCGACGCGGACCCGTTCGTTTTCCAGTACGAACCGCTCAAGTGCTCCTCGCACAAGATCGGCGCGGTTCTCGGCGACGCCATTAGAGATCAAGGCATCGACGACCTCAAGAAGGTCAACCGGGATTCGAACTGCAATCTGAACTGAGGCCATACCAATTAGCATACCATTCTGGGATGCGATCTGGACGTTGGTCCTGAGCGGTGGCCGATCCATCGGCCAAAGGTATGCGAAAGTGGCAGGGGTTCCAGACTGTCGACAGACTCGATCTCGCGTCCGGGCTGACTTCAACGTAGGTTACGTTTTGGTGTTAACGTAACCTACGTTATGAGTCGCATCTTCGGCCGGGGAGAACTGAAAGAGGCCATCGTCATGGTGTTGGCCAGCCTCGGTGAGGTACACGGCTACGGGATCCTCAACGAGTTGAAGGAACGGGTCGGCGGCGGTTGGAAGCCCAGCCCGGGGGCCATCTACCCGGCTCTGGTGGCCCTGGTCGAGTCCGGGCACATCGAGACCACCGAGCGCGATGGCAGCCGCCTCTACTCGCTCACCGAGCGCGGCCGCAAGGCGGCCGCAAGTGCGGGTTCGGCCAGCCGCTGGTCGACCTTGAGCGATCGGGCCGAGACGAGCGACCCCCGTATCTCGGTTGGCGTGCTGCTCGATCGATTTGCCGACGGGTCGGCGTTGCGACGTCGTTTGGCCGGGACCGGGCAGAGACAGGAAATCGAATCGATCCTCGAACGGACCGCCGTCGAGATCGAACAAGCACTCACAGAAGGAGACGGCGATGGATGAATTCGGCGAGTTGGCAGTACGCGAGCGAGAGGCGATGCGAATCGCAAGGCGACAGTGGTTCTGGCTGCACTTCGCGGTATTCGCCACGACCCAGGTGTTTCTGATCATCATCTGGGCGCTCAGCAACGCGACCTATCCGTGGTTCATCTTCCCCCTCTTCGGGTGGGGCATCTGGATCGCCGCGCACGCCGTGTACGCCTTCGTCATCCGCCATCCCGACGAGATCCTCATCGAGCGGGCGGCCCGCAAGGAGCGCGACGGCAGATGAACTGGCTGCTCGACCCTTACCGGGAGCTGCACACCTACCGGGTCGCCGGCTACCTGC
>JANMST010000075.1:0-3062 GCA_031389635.1 Acidimicrobiia bacterium
CGAACCACTGGGTCTTCAATGGCAGCAATGCTCAGAGCCGAATCGTTCGCGTAGTTGACACCCGTCCGGGTGTTGGCCGGCGCGTTGGGCAGGTAGACGTCAGCCCGGCTGTCGAGCAGAGAGCGATAGGCGGTTTCGGTAGCCAAGTCCCAGGGGATGACGGTCGGTCCGGTCCCTGCCGGGTTCGAAAGCACCACCTCGCTCCGAAAGTGCTCTAGCCACTCATCGACCTCGACTCCGTAGACCCCCCGGAGTTGGTCAATCGCACTCTCAGCCGGAACGAACTGGCTCGGTGCCGTTCCGGACGAATACCAGTTGCGGATAGCCAACCAGGTCGTGTCCTGGACGCACCCGCTCGGATCACCCACCTCGTACTGAAGGCCTTCGATAAGCGGATAAAGGTCAGAGAATTCTGTCGCGTCGATGACGACCTTTGCTCGGTATTCGACACCTCCTGAGTTGACTCCCGTCACGGTCGAGCCCTCTTGTAGGACATCCGTGATTGGGCCGGCCGGAACGATCGTCACGCCGGCACTGACCAGGAGATTTCGGAAGAACTCGTCGATAGCCGTCGGCTCGGGGCAGATTGGATCCTCGATGAAATAGCAGTCCCCGGTGCCGAGAACTCCATACCGAAGGCGGACGAAGTCGACCAATTCCTTGTAGACGCCAAATCTCCGTAGGGCGTCGCGATTTCCACCCTCGTCCATTGTCGAGACCCCTGCGGATCCAGCCTGACCGCCGAAGTAACCGATAGGTGAGAGGAGCAGAGTTTGGGCGCCCAGGCGAGCAGCCACGGCTGCGGCGGTGGCGCCGCCCATCCCATCTCCAACGACGATCACGTCGAAGACGGTCCGAGCCTCCGTCGTTGTGGTCGGGCCTGCTGTCGTCGTAGTGCTGGTCGTGACCGGGCGGGTCGTTGCAACCGATGTCGTCGTTGTCGTGGAGGTGGCGATGGAGGTCTCGGAGGTTGTCGTGGTTGGGGGAGTGGTCCCGCCACGGAAACCAAGGAACAGGGCAACCCCGAGCATGAATACACCGAGGCCTGCGACCCCAAGCTGCCAGGGACGCGGCTTCGTAGAGGTTGGTTGGGGTGCTTCTGCCACGGCGAAATCCTATGAAGCCCCGTGTTCTAGGTGAGCTTCCGACCTTCCAGTAGGAAGGCTTCCAGACCGAAGGTGGTTTTCAGCACCGTGGCGGCTAGGTCTCGTTCCTCGGGGATGGGCGACCCCGTAGCCGTGGCGAGCAGACGTCCGAACCTTTGGCCGACCTCGTCAGCGCGTCCGGCGATGTCCCCGATCAGGTCTTGCGGTTTGTCGGGGAATTCGTCGCGTAGAGCCTGGAGTCGCAGGCGGGTCTTGTCCCAACGCTGCGCCAGAAGGGCGACTGCTTCCTGATCGGCCGAAGGTGCATTCAGGAGCCTAAGTGTTACCCCGGTACGCGAGAACAACGCCAGGTAGTAGTCGACCGGCGCATAAAAATAGGTGTTGTATCCGTACTGGTCCTCATAGAAAGCGCGGAACCATCGTTCGGCCTCGGCATGGTCGAGCAGCGTGATGCCGGGAAGCTTGTAGTGGCCGTCGCTCTCGATGTAGGTGATGGCCAGTCCGTTCGGGATCTCGAGAAACAGCCGGCCCTTGGGTTTGAGGAGCCCGGCCAGGTTGCGGGCGGTGCTGTCGAGATCCTGTACGTGCTCCAGGACGTCGTTGCAGAAAACGATGTCGAAGGTGCCGAGACGGTCGGGCAAGGTCGTGTCGGTGATGTCCGCAACCTCAAGCCGAGCTCCCACTTCATGGTCTGCCAGCAGGAGTCGGGCCAGATCGAGCAGCTTGGAGTCGACATCGACGCCCACCAATGCCTTGGCGCCGGCATGGGCCGCCGCCACCAGGAAACCTCCGTAGGCGGCTCCGACGTCGAGGACTCGCTTGCCCCGGAAGCTCCTCGGACCTCCCAGCATCTCGACTGCCCTCCATCCCCTCTCCGCCGAGGTGAGGGTGAACTCGGCCCACATCTGCCTGGTCGGGTCGAGATCGACGATGTCCTCGACCTCATAGGACGAGAGAACCATCGACTGGAACGAGTTTCCCTGAGCAACCGGAGCACCGGTTGGCACTGGCGGTCCCAACCGGGCCCGCAGGGCATCGGAACGCCATTTCAACCCATGAGCGATCCGGGCCGGATCGAGCCACTTCGAGCGACCTGGCATCGTTGGATCCTATAGCAGGCGCCTCCGGCATCCTGGTTTAGTCCTCTTTACAAGGTAGCTTCCGGAAGCTACCTTGACCCCATGGTGCGAACCGTCGGTCTCAAGATCCTGAAGAATCGCCTGAGCGAATATGTCCGACTGGCCACCGGGGGGGAGACTTTTCTGATCACCGATCGTGACACGGTGGTCGCTGAGCTTGTTCCGCCTCAGCCCGGGCGCAGTCGTTTGCTTCCAGATGCTCTATTGGCTGACATGGTGCGCGAGGGTTTGATCGCTCCGGCAATTCGTCAAGGGGGCCCGTTGCCAGAGGTAGTGCCGGTTGGCACGCTGGATCAAATCCTCAAGGAGTTGGACGACGAGCGGGCTGACCGTTGATCTATCTCGATGCTTCGGTGGTCCTGGCCCAACTCTTAGCCGAGGACCGGAAACCAGTCGGGTCTCTTTGGTCACAGCCCCTTACGTCAAGCCGGCTCCTCGAGTACGAATCCTGGGCCACAATCAATGGGAGGGGGCTGAGTCACTCGCACGGTGACGCCACCAGGGACCTGATTGAGCGCGTTTCTTTGCTCGACTTCTCTCCAGTCGTCCTGGCTCGGGCTCTAGAGCCGTTTCCTGTGGCGGTTCGTACGCTTGATGCTCTTCATTTGGCCTCGATCGAGTACCTACTCGGTCGTCGCATCGAACTCAGCCTGGCGACCTTCGATGTACGGATGGCAGAGGCAGCCCTAGGAATGGGTATAGCTCTCGCAATCGTTGAGTAGCTAGGTGCTCGGACGCGATCGCCTCGACCGCGGGTCGCCGACGCGTCTGTGGGTTGTTTCGGTTGTACAGCAACCGAAACAACCCAGGGTCGCGG
>JANMST010000101.1:0-10453 GCA_031389635.1 Acidimicrobiia bacterium
CAGGTCGTCGGGAACGGCAACGAACTCCTTCGCCGGGGGCCAGGCAGGGTCGCCCCGGAACAGGTCGGTCGAATGCTCAACCAGGAACGCGCTGCGCTCGGGCTCGGGCAAGCGGATGCCGACGACGCCGTGTTTGGAGATCATCGTGTACATGTTTCCGTTGAGTGCCGTGTAGGCCGATCCGAAGTTGGCCTTGGTGTCCACTCCGTCGACTGATCCGAGCAGTTGCCGGTAGAGCAGCACCTTTTCGGGAGGGGCTGTCACTTTCTTGGTGGCCACGGATCCCTCCTGGTCGGCACGGAATGACACCGAGATGCTACGGCCCGTTTCCCGCGGTACACGACCCGGAACGGGGTGGCAGACTCCTGCTCCGCCCAGCAAAGGATCGGAAAAGTGGCCAAGCAACCGCTGGGCGACTAGCTCCCCCGAATATTACGGTTGACGTAATAGTACGTATGACGTAGTATCGGCGAATGGAACTCGGACGCTTCTCGGAGGTAGGTCTGCTGATCATGGTGGGCCTGGCCGACGGTCCCAAGCACGGTTATGCCCTTATGGAAGAAGTGGAAGGACTGCGCGGCAGCCGCCCCGGTCCCGGCACACTCTATGGAGCGATCGCCCGACTCGAAGATGCCGATTTGATCGAGGCGTTGCCGGAACAGGATCGACGGCGGCCCTACCGGCTCACCCGGAACGGACGGGCGGCGCTGGCCGCCGAACTGGCATCGTTGGACAGGGTCGTGACCACGGGCCGAACCCGCCTGGCGGCACCGTGAGCCGGCTCGTGAAGCTCTACCCGCCCGATTGGCGACGCCGGTACGGGGAAGAGCTGGAGGAAGCGGCCGCCGCCTCTCCCGGCTGGCGGACCCGGATCGACCTGGTCCGGGGTGCCATCGATGCCTGGACCAGATCCCGTGGAGGTAATCAAGTGACCGATCGACTGACCAAGGTTGCGGCCGCCCTGATGTTGTTGCCGCTGCTCTTCCTCATCATGAATCTCGTCAACGAGATCACCGGGTCCGAACGGATTCTCCTCGAGCCGTTCTTCGCTTCCCGGATCGGGGAGATCGCTGTGGTTTTCAGTCCCTTCGTCGCCCTCGCTCTGGTCACGTTCCCGTCCCTGACCTTCGCAATCGATCGCCAGCAGGGCCAGGGCCTCAGCGTTTCTCTCCGACTGGGACGATTCCAACTTCTGGTTCTGGCAGTAGCTGCTGTGACAGCGATCGCGTTTCTTGGTTATGCCTTCCTCGAGAACTTCGTCCTCAGGGTGGGTTGACCCGAGATGGAGTGCGCATCACGGAACCCGGCCGTCAGAGTTCGTATCGACTGCCGACGCTGTTGGGGATGAAGGCATCCGGCAAATGCGTGGCCAGCTGGCTGGTCGCTCTCCAACCCGTGCAGTGGGCCGGTATAACGACCTGGGGCTGTTCGGCCTTTAGGGCGGCGATGGTTTGGGGAATGATCGGCTCGAAGAGGCCACCAGTGAGGTGGAACCCACCGATCACGGCATAGAGGCGGTCGATGCCGGTGAGCTTCTTGGCGTACTTGATGATGTTGATGATCCCGGAGTGACCGCAGCCCGTCAGGACGACCAACCCTTTCCCGGCCACCTCCAGCAAGAGGGCCTGGTCATCGAGGATCAACGGGTCGGGTTGCCATCCATCCTCCCGCCAGGCCTGATGGATCGACATGCCCTGTTCGAAACCGGTGGTCCGGTCGACTTCACCCGTGATTAGCAACGCGCCTTCGAAGAGAATCGAAGGCTGCCGATCCTCCACGATCGAGAACCCCGAGTCCTCCATGCGGGCCCGGCTCGACACCGGCAATTCCCAATCGCCTGAGGGAGAGACCACTCTGCGCCGGGTCCAGAACTCCGGATGGATCATCACCGGCAGGTTGCGCGCGCCGAGTCTGCGAGCCAGCCCCTCCAACCCCATCACGTGGTCGAAGTGGCCATGAGAGAGGACGATCCCCTCGAACGACTCGGGAGAAATGGCGAGGCGGTCGAGATTGTCGACAAGGCCATCGGGACTGACCCCGGCGTCGAACAGAATCCGATGCCGCCTTCCTCCGATCTCGATCTCAACCAAAGCCGAGTAACCGTGTTCGGCCTTGACAAAGTCGGCGCTCTTGCCTCCCTGGGCCAACTCGGCCGGGATCACAGGCACCGGACCGGCTGTGCCTATCGGACCCCACCTCCGCACGAGACCAGAGTCCGGCATGAGAACGTCGAGGTTGTTGTCGACCAGCGTCGTGATGCTGACCCGATCGACCGGCTTTAGATCGACGACATCCATCGGCACCTTCGGCGCAGCCTATCCACGCAGTAGGCAGTACTCCTTGCTTTCGGCTTTGGGATCACGCTGGACGGGGTCAGATCAAACTGATTGGGCCGTCAGCGCTCGCGGACGTGCTTCTCGCGTTGAAGTCCAGGGGTTGAACTTGACCAGCCAGAACAGGCCCGGGTCGGCCAGGTACTCGGGAGCGGAGGGCGAAGTGCTCCACGGATCGTGCAAACCCTGCAGGTGAAGTCCGACCTCCAGGAAGATCGCCACAACCAGCAGGAACCATCCCAACCGCCTGTCCGCCGATCGGGAGGTAGTCGGCAGTCGATCCGCATCGATAGCGGCCCAGGCCGGGAAGACGATCGCTCCTCCCAGAACGAACAAACCAAGGTAGAGGAGAAAGAAGCGTTCGCTGTTTCCCGGATACACCTAAGCCCATCAGGAGCAGTAGAACCCCGAACACAAGATGTAAAGAACCCCTCGTCGACATCGTGGCTTCATCGTCACCATGCGACGATCTGGCATTCAGGGCCCAAAGGCCTGATCCGGCCCTTTAGGTTGCCACAGACATCAACTCAAATGCTGGACCCACTCCGTCACCACTCGCTTCAAAGTGGTGATCGGCACCGAGCCGGTCGACAGCATCACGTCATGGAACTCTTTGATGTCGAAACGGTCTCCGAGCGTGGCTTCGGCCTCCAACCTGATCCGGTCGATTTCGAGACGACCCATCATGTAACCGAGGGCCTGACCGGGATTCCCGATGTAGCGGTCGATCTCCCCTTCCACCTGCATCCTGGTCATGGGACTGTGGTCGAGCATGTACCCGATCGCCTCCTCCCTGCTCCAGCCAAGGGTATGGAGCCCGGTATCGACGACCAGGCGGCAGGCCCGCATCGAATCGGCCGACAACATCCCTACCCGATCTAACTCGGAGGAATAGAGGCCCATCTCGTCGGCCAATCGTTCCGTGTAGAGGCCCCAGCCTTCGTTGTAGGCCGCGATGTAATAGTCGGCCAGCAGCCGATGCAGTTCCGGGTTTTCCTGGGCGATGGCCAGTTGGAGGTGATGGCCGGGAACCCCCTCGTGGTAGGTGACCGCTTCCAACTGGAATGTTCCCCACATCGTGGGATCGGCCGTGTTGAAGAAGAAACGTCCTGGTTTGGAACCGTCCCGAGCGGGGCGCGAGTAGAAGGCCAACGCCCCCTGCTCGATCGAGTTGGCAACACATGGCGCCTGCGGGAGAACCCCGAACCAGTCACTCACCGCGGCTGTTGCCCTGGCGAGGACTGCAGTGGCGTCCTTCACCAGACTCTCGGCGTCGCGGTAGTGCAACTCCTCGTCTTCGCGCAGCCTCCGGTAGATCTCGTCGATCTCGGCTGTACCAAGCAAGGGTCCGGCGATCCGCCGGTATTCCTCCTCGAGTCGTTCCACCTGCTGGCGGCCAATCTGGTGAACCTCCTCGGCAGTGACCGCCAGGCTGGTATGAGCCCAGACCAGTTGCTCATACAACTCCCTGCCTCCGGACAGATGAACCAGGCCCGGGATCGCGTCGTTTCGGGCAGCAGCCATAGTTCGATCGAAGAGAAGCGCTCGCAGCCGCTGCAGGGCGGGGGTCACGAGGTCGTCAAGCACCTTCCCGAGCCGGCCGGTCCACACTCGAGCGTCCTCGTCGGACAAGTCGGTGGGAGGTGCTTGTCGGATCAATGGCCCGTTCGACAGCGGTGCCGCCAGTTGCCGGTCCAGCGAAGCGACCATCGCCGTGACCAGGTGAGCTATCGGGGTCACCCCCACACCAGCGGCCGCTTCGAGGCGGCCTATCCACATTTCGATGAAGTCGGGCAGGCGGCGGACCTTCTCAAGGTACCTCTCGCCGTGTTTGGCGGTGACGAGCGGATAGCGCGGGAGGAAGATGAAGATCAAGGAGACGATGCCAGTGGTGTGGTTGACCCACTCCAACTCCGATTGCCAGCGTTGTTGGGCGGCCGTCGACCGACCCGTGAAAGCGATCGTCTCCAACAACGTTCGATCAGCGCTGCTGGAGGCTTCGATCGAGTCCGCCCGGCGGGCGAAGTCTTCCAATGTCTCCAACTGAACCCGAACTCCTTCCTCGGACACATCGGGCCACCTCTCCAGATAGGTCAGGTCCCCCGACCAGAGGGCCCAATCATGTTCGGATGCGAGCCGATGCTCCACGAACTCGTCAGCCAAGAGACGGGCAGGGCTAGGAGTGGGAGGCATCACCCGACCATACCGCAGGTTGCATAGGCAGTAGCGAAGTAGGCAGTTTCACGCCAATTCCGCGTGCTGACCGTCACGACCGAAGCCGGGGAAGAGAAGTCGTGGGACTGGGATCAGTTCCAATCGCTGCCCAGCGAGAACGTGACGGTTGACATTCATTGCGTCACCAAATGGACCAAGCTCGACACCGTCTGGTGACGGTGCCCGTTCCGACCGGCCTCAGGGTGAGCTTTCAATCACTCCGCCGGATCGAGAGCCCCGGCGAGTAGCCAGCCTCCCGCCAATGCTGACCTTTTCGCGACCCAGGGGACGCGTATTACGCGTCCTCTGGGTGATAAAAGCGAAGTTCAATGGGCGGAGTCGACATTCTCGAAGCTCGAAGCTGGACCGCTGAGTTGGGGACGCGTATTGGCGGCGGCCTGGTTCGTTCCGCTATTGGTCGTCGACTCCCGCAACCTGCGCGATGCTGCTTAAGGCGTTCTTAAGAAACCTTCACACGCGCTATGACGCGCGCTGGCGAGGTTTCGAGTTCCGGTCTGTATTGGAGGCGATGCCTCGATCGGGCCGAGCTCAACCGCTCTCGACGGCGGCGATGGGTGCGGGTTGCGCGATAACGGGTGGCGCGTAGACCGGCAGAGTAAATTCGAACACCGTCTGGCCACCCACATGGCTGTAAGTCAGATCGCCACCCATCGCCTTGGCTAACCGACGTGAGATCCACAACCCGAGGCCAACCGAACTCCTGTGCCGGGGGGTATTGGCCGCCCGACGGTACGGGAGGAAGATCGTCTCCTCTTCGCCGGCCGGGACACCAGGGCCATCGTCGGCAACCCGAATGTGGGCTTTGGCTCCGTCCGGATGAACGCTGATGGCAATCGACTTACCTCCGTAGCGGACCGCGTTGCTGAGCAGGTTGCGAAGCACCTGCCGCAAGCGCACCTGATCGGCCAGCGCCACGACCCCCGACCTGGGACCGGTGTGGCGGATCGACATTCCCTCGGTCGGATAGTGGCTGACGACCTTTGCCACCTCCTGGTCGAGGTCGACTGGTTCCGAGGCCACGTCGAGGACATTGCTTTCCATGCGAGAGGCGGTGAGAAGATCTTCGATGATGCCGGCGGCATCTGCGGCCTCTCGTCTTGCCAGGGTGATCAGGTCCCGAATCTCCTCCGACGTCGGCACGACATCCTTGTCGAGGGCAAGGTCAATCATTCCCATCACTCCGGTGAGTTGATTCCTGAGCTCGTGGCTGACGGAACCAAGCAGCTGCGAACGCTGGAGCTCGAGCATCATCATCCGCTGGTTGATGGTTACGAGGATGACGACCATGACGGCAACCATGAACAGGACCGAGATCGTCAGGGAGAGTTCCGGAACTGGAGAAGCGAGGCTGATCTGACCGACGTACAGCAACGCCGCGTATGCATAGAAGAGATACCGCGACCGACCGAACGTGACGAACGTGATGAGCACACACCAGAAAGCCAGCAGGATCGCGGAGACGGATTCCGTGGACGAAGCAGCCGAGGCAGCACCAATGGCCGTCATGTCCAAGGCGAGGGCGAATCTCGGCGTCCGAACCCCGGATTTGAGACTCCACCCAGCGTGGATGGCCATGATGCTGAGACCGAGGGCGTTGACCGCAAGAACCCTGCTCTCCTGGGTCCCGGCAAGGAAGAGACCCCCGAGGAGTGCAAGGGAAGCCAGGGAGATTATGAAGCGCACCCGCCGGTAGTCATCGATGAACCCTTCCATCACCGTGTGCCGGTATGGTTTGGTCATCGTCTTTCCCCGGTCTCGTTTCCGGAACATGGCTCTATTCACGGTGGGGGCCCACGTCCTATTGATCGGCATCCTGAGCGCCCGGAACGAGCGGTTTAGACAGCTTCGAGACGGCAGGAAAGCCCGATCCTGAAGCCACCCGGGCGAACCAGTTCCTTCCTAAGGTGCGGTGCGTCCCGCCGGAAGCCAAAGGAGACCCTCAATGCGCGCCCGGATCGTTGCGGTTCTCGTTCTCGCTGCTCTAGTTGTGGGCGGTTGTGGGTCGACCACAGCCACCACCACCGCCCCGGTGGAAACCGACTTCACGCTGATGGTCTTGAACATCGAGTACGGCGGTGATGAGGTCGACTTTGACAAGATCATCGAGGCGATCGAGAAAGCCGACCCTGACGTCGTTGCCCTTGAGGAAGCTGAGGGGAAGACCGCGGCCGTAGCCGAAGCGCTGGGCTGGCCGTATCACAGCATCCGCTCACAGATCGTCTCGAAGCTCCCGCTGATCGACCCGCCGGGAGCCGACGGCAACTACGAGCTCGTCGAGATTCAACCCGGGGCCGCGGCGGCGATCACCAACGTCCACCTCCCCTCGGATCCGTATGGTCCCTACGACGTCCACGACGGCAAAACCCTCGACGAGGTTCTCCAAATCGAGCGCGATACGCGTCTCGCTGCCCTCCAGCCGAAGTTGGATGCGATCGCCACCCTTTCTCCGGACATTCCGGTGTTCCTGCTGGGTGACTTCAACGCCCCCTCCCATCTCGACTGGACCGAGGCGGCAGTCGGTCTGCGTCCCCACATTCTTTACGCGGTTCCATGGCCGGTCAGCGTCGCAGTCGAGAACGCCGGTTTCCGAGACCCATACCGGGAGATCAACCCTGACCCGGTGGCGGACCCTGGCCTTACCTGGTGGGCCGGCCGGCCGCTGATCGACGGCTACCCCGATCCGAGCGAGCCCCAGGACCGCATCGACATCATCTACGCGGCCGGGCCCTCGACAACCACCGAGATCCGGATCGTCGGTGAACTAGGTGGACCGCAGGTCGACATCGAAGTCGACCCCTGGGGCACCGACCATCGCGGAGTGGTCGCCGATTTCCGGTTGACCCCCGGGATTCCGGAGCCCTACGTCTCGGTTGACCAGCGTCCCACCTTTGTCGGCGCCGGAATAACGATTCGGTATCTGGGTGATGTTGCCGCAGAGGAATCGCAATCCGTGCGAGTGGTTGGTTCGACCGACGCGAGCGTCGTCGCCGAGCACTCCCTCGATGACGCCCTGGCGGGTTCCTGGGATGCGTCCGACCTGATCGCGGGCGATTACAACCTCGAGTTGGTCGCAGGGGACGCCGTGGTGGCTTCCTCCTCGATCTCGATCCTGCCCGCAGGCACCCTTCCGACGATCGAGGTCGACCAGGACTCGTTCGCTTCCGGTGAACCGATCACAATTACATGGCGGAACGCTCCCGGCGCACGGTGGGATTGGATCGGAGTTTTCCCTCGCGGTGCGGATACCAGAGATGGTGACTACCGCTTCTACGTCTACACCGATCAGGGAGTCAAAGGTTCGGTTGTCCTCGACGAAGTTGGCAATGGCGAGTGGCCGATTCCTCCCGGCGACTACGACGTCCACTATCTGGTCGATGACGGCTACGTATCCCTGGCATCGGCACCGTTCACGGTGACGCCCTAAGCGGCTATTTGCTGGCCGGCTGCTTGCTCGCCGAGAACGCCCGGAACAAAGCGTCGACCACAGTCTCGATCATCTCGTCGGTAGTCGGCACTACGACGGAGCTCCCAGCCGCGTCGAGATGCTGTTGCATCCATTGCATCTTGGACGTGAGGAGCATCACCGTTCCGTGGACGCCGGCCCACATTGCCCAGGCCGTCGCCTCCGGCGTGTGATCGACGGAAATGAGGCCCCCTTCCATCCCCGATCTGATCAGTGCCACCAATCCGTCGAGCACCAGCAAACCGGGATCTCCCGTCATCTCCTCGATAGCGATCGACTCGGGTGGCGAACCGATGAACAATGTTGGATAGAGCGCAGCATTGTCGAGGCCCCAACGAACGTACTCGGTTCCCAGGAGTCGCAATCGCTCGAGAGCGTTGCCCTCGGCTGCAAAGACCGGAAGGAGACGGGCGCCGAAGCTCTCGAAAGCCTCCCGGCACACCGCATAGCTCAAATGGTCCTTGTCTTCGAAGTGGAGATAGATCGACGGGGATGACACTCCCACTCGCCCGGCGATGTCACGGATCGAGACCAGGTCCAGGTTCCCCCTCTCGGCGAGAAGGTCGCGGGTGGCGTCGAGTATCTCGCGCCGAAGCTGCTCGCCCTCGCCTTTGCGGAGGCGGGGGCGAGGCTTGGTCGAGCCGCGTTTGGTTTCGGTGCCAATTTTCAAAGCAAGCCTGCCTTCAAGCTGTCTCGCTCACCCGGTTCAGGCTAGGCGAACCGCCCTCGCTGAACCCGAAACGGTTGTGGATCTTCCGCAGGAACGATGGTGCCCACCAGTTGGCACGGCCAGCCAGTCGCATGAAAGCCGGGACCAGAGTCGCTCGGACGACAAAGGCATCGACCAGCACGGCCAACGTCATGCCGATCCCGAACATCTTCATGAACGTGACGCCAGACACGGCGAATGCGATCATGACCACGGCGATCAGCACCGCCGCCGAAGTCACTACCCGCCCGGTCCGTTCCAGGCCGGCGGCCACGGATGCGACATTGTCACCTGTGCGGTCGTACTCCTCCTTTATCCTGGAGAGCAGAAACACCTCGTAGTCCATCGACAGGCCGAAGGCGATGGCGAACATCAGGATCGGCATGGTCAGGTCGAGGTGTCCGGTCGAAGTGAAGCCGAGCAGGTTGGACAGGTTGCCGTTCTGGAAGATCCACACCATCGAACCGAACGTGGCCGAGAGCGAAAGCAAGTTGAGCACGACGGCTTTGGCCGGGACCAGCACGGAACCGAACATCAGGAACAGCACGACGAAGGTGACGACGCCGATGATGGCCAGGGCCAGAGGCAGATCGGAGAAGATGGCCTCCTTGGAGTCAACCAGTGAGGCGGTCGGGCCTGTGACTGCCACGGCCACCGGGGCCTCCATCTGTCGGATGTCCTCGACGATGGCCTCTGCTTCGGCCGATCCGGGATCGACCGCCGGGATCACCTGCAGGTAGGTTCCCGCCGGCGAAGCGAACCTGACGCTGGCCGGCCCCGGGGGCACGACGACGGTGCCGCCGACGTACGTGCCGGTGAGGGCATCAACCCGGGCCACACCGTCAAGAGTCGAAAGTTGCGCGGCAAAGCCATCGACCTGAACCGGATCCGATAGTTCGAGCGCAACCACGTCGATAGGGCTGGAGTCGAACCCGCTGAACTCGGAGCGCAACAGGTCGCCCACCACCCGGGCTTCGGAGCCGGGGGGAAGCACTCGATCGTCGGCCTGGCCGAACTGGACTCCCAGGAAGGGCAGGCCAAGGAAGACCAGGAGAGCGATGGCGGCGGTAGCGATCGGAATCGGGCGCCGCATGACCGTCATCGCGATGCGATGCCAGGCACCGGCCGAGGTATTGGTACGAAGGCGGCGAACCCGAAGCTTTTCCACGCGCGGTCCCAACACGGCCAGCAGGGCCGGCAGCACGACCACCGCACCGAGAGCGGCGAGCGCCACCACAGCGATGCCGGCGTATCCGAACGACCGCAGGAAGGCGAGCGGGAAAACCAGCATGGCGGCCAAAGAAACCATCACCGTTCCGGCGCTGAACAACACCGTGCGACCGGCGCTCAGCACTGTTCGTTGCACAGCCTCACCCGTGTCATGTCCGGCCGCCAATTCTTCGCGGAATCGGGAGACCACAAACAGGGCGTAGTCGATGGCGAGACCAAGCCCCAGGGCGGTCGTGAGGTTGAGTGAGAAGATCGACACCTCGGTCATCCGGGCCAGGATGTCGAGAATGAGGAATGTCCCGACTATGGCGAATATCCCGACTCCGAGGGGTAGAAGCGCCGACACCACCGACCCGAAAACAAGGATCAATAGCACCAGGGTGATGGGAAAGGCGATCGACTCGGCCGTCAGCAGATCAGCCTCGACGGTTTCGTTGACCTCGGCGAAGAGGGGGCCCTCGCCACCGACAGCTACTTCGAGAC
>JANMST010000102.1:0-2483 GCA_031389635.1 Acidimicrobiia bacterium
GTGGCGGGGTATTCGAAGCACCGGTCCGAGGATCTGCGACTCGATCTCGGACCAATTCTCGACGAACGGCTCGACTCGTCGGCGGTACTCGGCGCCGTCGGTGTTCCCGAGTTGGGCTGCCGTCGCTCCGACGGATCGCTCGACAAAAACCGCTTCCCGGGGGCTCAACGGATGTGCGAACGGAATTTCCGGGTGGACCCACTCCAGTCCAAAGCTCTCGAGGGGGAGCTTCCGGAAGAACGGTGAGCCGAGACCCAACGGATGCACCGCCGAACAGACATCGTGGCGGAATCCCGGTTTGGTCAGTGCCATGGTTCGAGCGCCGCCCCCGATGGTGTCGGCCCCCTCGATGACCTTGACTGACCGACCGGCCTGGGCCAGGGCTATGGCAGCCGCCAGGCCATTGGGCCCGGCACCGACAACGATCGCATCGAACTTCGTCATGGGGACTCGACCTTCACGTGCATTCTTGTGGGCACATTCTGGCCGATGGACCGTTACGGTCACGTCACGTGGGCGGCGACCTGACTCTTTACCTTCCCGGCGACCCGATTCCCGGATACCTGGCGATGCCATCGGAGACCGGTCCCTGGCCCGGGGTGGTCGTGCTCCACCAGGCATTCGGTCTCGACGACGACATCCGGCGTATAACCGACCGCCTCGCCG
The DNA here is from genome assembly GCA_031389635.1 of Acidimicrobiia bacterium. Taxonomy (GTDB): domain Bacteria; phylum Actinomycetota; class Acidimicrobiia; order Spongiisociales; family ZC4RG35; genus DATEEG01. The sequence goes on from JANMST010000102.1 coordinate 667, forward strand.
GACTGGGTTATCTGGCCGTGGCGCCCGACCTGTTGGCCGCGGGGGGATTGAAATGTCTGGCCCGGCTTTTTCTCGATGTTCAACGAGGCAAAGGTGATTCTGTCGACACAGTTCAAGATGTTGTCGATTGGATCTCGGGCCGGTCGGACTGCAACGGTCGCGTCGGCGTGATCGGCTTCTGTGTCGGCGGTGGGCTGGCGTTCCTTCTCGGTCTGACCGGCACAGTCGATGCGGTCGCTCCCAACTACGGCAAGTCGCCCAAAGCCGAACGTCTGGCACGTTCGTGCCCGGTCGTCGCTTCTTATGGCCGCAAGGATCGCGTGTTCTCCAAAGCGGCCGCGGTAGCCGAGCGGGGATTGACCTCCGCCCAGGTCGATCACGATGTGAAGGTCTACGACGAAGCCGGGCATGGCTTCATGAACCAGGTCGAGGGTCATCGACTCATGAAGACGCTGACCAGGCCCGTGATGACCGTTGACTACAACCGGGATGCAGCCGAAGACGCCTGGGCCCGAATCGAGATGTTTTTCGGTCGCTACTTGTCGAATCCTGACTGAGCTTCTTGCCCCTAAGCAGAGTCGCGTTTTTGGCGGGCGGGGCCGATCAGACGGAACCGGCGGGGGAGCAGAGGGCGGATCCGCTTCAGAGCGGCAAGATTGAATTGCAGCCATCGCTCGCGGGCTGGCGACCATTTGACACCGTAGATCTGTCGTACTCGTTCTGGCAGGGTTCCGAAGGCAGCGAAGCGGATGAAGCTCCAAACGGGCTTGATTGCCAGAGGGACCGGCCCCCGGCGAATTATGTCGCCGACGTTGGCCGCAACATCCGACATCCGGAGGCGGTCGGAGTTGACCACTTCGTCGATATATGCCTCGAGGTCGACATAGGTAGCGGGCACCTTGTCCTTGGGTAGGAGCATGAACTCGGCTGCCAGCAGGTTCTCTTCGTGGTAGCGCTGGCGTTCCTCGGCGGTGAGCGTTCTCACAGTCCGCTCGAAGAAGTAGATCGAAGAGACCTCGAGAGCCGCGTGCACCCATAAGAGAAGATCATGATCGAGGGCGTCGTACACCTCTCCTGTCAATGAGTCGATCCCGTTGACCTTGCGATGGAGGCGGTTAATTCGATCGGCTGCCTCGTCCGCCTCTGCCCTGGTCCCGAATGTCATCTGCGACTGCATCATCAGAGTCCGGATGAGCCGCGCCCATGGATCTTTCTGGTACATGGAGGTCTGTCGGGCCCCGGCGGCGACCAGCGGGTGAGCCGCGTGCATCAGCAGTGCGCGGGCTCCGCCGAACAACACCGTCATCTCCTGATTGACCCGCCAGGTGACCGAGTCCGGTCCGAAATATCCGCTGTCGGTCATCGAGTCATGACGCTACTTGAGCCCAGGTTGCATATAAGCGACCCGCTGCTCGGCCAGAAACTGGCATGAATACAAGATACCTTGAAATGAGCGATGAGTTCTCGCCACCAACCGAGTCTCATCAGGGTCCAACAGGAAGGAAAGACCATGAACGAGGTGATTCGGGCCGAAGGGCTCGTCAAGCACTACAAGGAAGTGAAGGCCCTCGATGGGATCGATCTCAGCGTCCCGGAGGGCAATGTGCTGGGACTGCTCGGTCCCAACGGGGCCGGCAAGACCACGGCGGTGCGAATCCTCACCACACTATTGGAGGCCGATTCCGGGACCGCGTTCGTGGCCGGAATCAATGTCGCCACCCATCCCAACGAGGTCCGGGCCCGGATCGGCTTGTCCGGTCAATATGCGGCGGTCGATGAGTATCTCACCGGTTTCGAGAACCTCGACCTGTTCGGCC
>JANMST010000109.1:0-4772 GCA_031389635.1 Acidimicrobiia bacterium
TTTTCGTGTACAACCACGTTGGACTGCCCCAAACCCCATAACCCCGGATTGTGGCGCTACCACCCCGCCCCGGGGGGGGGTTTCTTCGCCCCAGAACCGGGTTCGAAGTCGGGAGGACGTCGTCACCGCAGCTGGCAAGCTCTTCTCGACCCGTGGGTATCACGGGACATCGATGCGGGATCTGGCGCGGGAGCTGGGTTTGATCGGCTCGTCTCTGTACAGCCACATCGATTCCAAGGCTGACCTGCTGGTCGAGGTGGTGGAGCGGGGGGCAGTCCATTTCCAGGAGTCAGCCGACGTAGCCATGGCCACGCCCGGCGATGGACTTGCCCGGCTGCGAGCATTGGTGGCCGGACATGTCGACGTCGTGCTCGATCATCCTGACGAAGTGCGGACCTTTTTATACGAGGCCCACGCCCTCGATCAGAGCCACCGGACCAGAGTCCTGGCGGCTCGCGACCGCTACGAGCAGGCTTTTCGACAGGTCCTGCGAGCCGGGGCGAAGGACGGTTCGCTGCGGCCGGACCTCGATTCCCCCGTGGCCGCCATCATCCTTCTCTCCATTCTCAATGCCCTTGAAAGGTGGTATTCCCCTAATGGCCGACTTTCCCGAGATGAACTGGTCCGGGAGATTCTTGTTTTCGGGCTCGAAGGGATCGGACCCTGATACCCCGACAGATCGTGGTCCGCTGGTAGGGGTGGTCACGGATTGCGGGTTCGAGCTGGAGAGACCAGCCTTATCCCTATGAGTGAAAAAGCGACCAGTGGCCGCAGCCTCGGTTTGGTGGTCGGAGTGGTGCTGGCGCTGGCGGTGGCGGTCGCCGCCATCGTCACTTCGCTACGTCCGAGCCCGCAACTCGACCCGAATACCCCCGAAGGAACCGTCCAGGCATTCTTCCAGGCAGTCGAGGTCGATGATTGGGAGGGCTTGCGCGCCCTCCTCGCGGCTCCTTTGCAGGAGGATTGTGAGGCTTCGGAGTTGGCGCAGTTCCGTGATGATGTCGATCGGGCTGTCATCGCCCGCGTCGATGCGGCCGGAGCCAACACGATCGTCGAAGTGCGGGTGTCACGGGTAGTTGTCGATGATCCCCTCAACCCGTATTCGTATGACGACACGTTCCAATTCGTACTGACCCAGGAAGACGGGCGGCTGGCGGTGTCGGAGCTTCCGTGGCAGTTCTACTGCGAGGGTGTGAGATGAGCCTGGTTCTGCTGCTCCTGGTCCTGATTGGTGGCGTCGTCGCTCTGCCGTTTCTGCTGCTGGCGCGCCGGCGCACCTCATCGCAGGGGACCTCTCCTGCAGAGATCGTCACTTATCTGATCCTGGCCGTCGCCACCCTGATCACGACCAACTCGATCTCGTCGCTTCTTGAGATTGTGATACCGGGCGATGGCGTGCTCATCGCGGGGGCCGACGACCTCGCCCTTTCGCTCAGCACCTTGATTGTGTCGGGAGTGGTCGCAGTGGCGCTTTGGATCGCCATGGAGCGGACGACCACCGATCTGCCCAGGCCTGCTCGCGAGCTCTACCTGGCGGTCGTGAACGCGGTGTCGATGACAGTGTTGGCTATCGGCGCGATCCGCGTGCTGATGTGGGCCGTCGGGGTGACCGATTTCGAAGCGTCCGCGCTGGCCGATATCGCAGCATTCGGCGGGGCCTGGTTCATCCATGAACGGTTCCGACGCGCACCAGAGGAACTCGACGAGCTTCGGCAGGTGGCAGGAGCGCTCCTCGGTTTGGCGCTTTCCTCTGCCGGGGCCTTCGGGATCCTGTTTGCGAGCTTTGATGCAATCGTCAGTTCCGGCCAGGTCATCGCCGGCGATGACGGTTTCTCCGAAGTGCTTCGAACTTCTTTTGTCCTGCTCATCGTCGGAGCCCCGTTCTTCTGGTGGTTCTGGCTTCGCGGTCTGGCCGATCGCCCCGGGACCTGGCGCAACGGATACGCCCTTCTCGTTTCGATCGCGGCATGGTTCTCGGCTTTCACGGCCCTGGCCGTAGTCCTCAATCAGCTCGCTCAATGGATCGCGGGTGTGAGCGGAGACGCCTACTCCTCGACCTCGGCCAGCGCCGCCGTCGCCATCGTGGCCGGCCTCGTTTACTGGCACCATCGGCCGGTCCTCGGACAAGAACGGAACCAGTCGATTCGAGTCGTTGAATATGTTCTGTCGGCCATCGGACTGATCGCCGGGTCCGGAGCAGTTGTGACTCTGGCTTCGATTCTCGGTGACAACCTGTTCGGTGGCGGGTCCATCGTCGACAACGATTCCCGGCTCGCCCTGGCTGCCCTGGTCGTCCTGATCCTCTCGGCTTTGACCGTTTGGCGGTATTGGATCAAGGCCCTGGAATTGGCCGACGACCCGGTCGAATTGATGTCGGCCCCGCGTCGGGCGACCATCCTGATCCTGAGGCTGGGGTTCTTCCTGGTTGGGGCCGGATCGCTCATCGTCGTCCTCTACGTTTTACTTCGGGCCGCACTCGCTGGCGAAGGCTCAGAATTGAGCGAGGGTCTGACGGTGGCGGTGCCCTTGGTGGCGGTCAGTGGGCTCATGGTGTGGCACCTGGCCGAACAGCGGACCAAGCCCGCTCCGGGGGCGGCGACCCCAATCGAGCCTGTTGCCGGTCCTCGCAAGCTCGGCACCGTCACCGTGGTTGCAACTGATCCGGGTCCGCTCCCGACGATGATTCACGGAATGAGATTTCTGAAGCGAGGCGACGGCATCGGCGTTGTCGATCAGAAGAGAGCCGATGAGATCGTGTCGGCCCTGACCTCGGTCGCCACTTCGGCTGCCATGGTCACCGTCGACGCCGACGCCTTCACGATCGTCCCGCTCAACTGAGGACGAGTAGTGCATCTGGCCAGGTGATACTGAGGTCAGCATGACCGCACCTGCCCGGTTCTTCGACACCCGGGCCGCCTATTCGATGTTCGTGACCGCCACCGATGAGAAGTCGGTGGTGGCCGATCAGATCGGCCTTGAGTTACCCAACTTGACGGTGAGGTACCCCGGCATGAGAGTCTTCGATGCCGGGATGGGTGATGGTTCGCTCCTCACCCAATTGATGCGTCATATGCATCAGGCCTTTCCGTTCATCCCCTGGTTGGTGGTCGCCAAGGAGATCTCGATCGAGGATGTTCGCCAGGCGCTGGCTCGCCTACCCGACCGCTTCCTCGAACACCCGGAGATGGTGTTCGTCGTAACCAACCACCATTTTCGACACGCTCCGTCTTTGCCCTCACCCGGGGGGACCGTATGGCGGGAAGTCGCTCTTGATGGAGCCACCACCAATGACTTCACCGAGCAGATCGAGGACCTCTTTGGTCAATTGGCCAAGGACTGGCAGGTGCGGACCAGTCCCGTCACCGGCAATCCTCTCTACGTCAACCCCGCCGTGCTGGTCCTCTATCGGACCGACCGCAAGTTCCTACTTGAACCCCTGATCCCCGACCCTGGCGGTGAGGGCAGACGCGACTACGACCTGATGATTGCGTCGCAGGCATACCGCGCTCGCACTCCGATCGAGGTCAAGGTTCGCAACGTCCTCGTCCCTTTGGCGCGAGCACTGGCGCCCGGCGGGCGGCTGGTAGGAGTGCATGCCCGTGGTGACGATCCTGGTCTCGAGATCATCCGAGCGGTGTGGCCCGGGGAAGACCCTTTCCGGCATCGGCGCCAGGCGATCCTGGAAGAGGCTGCCCGGCAACTATCCGGGCTGGCTGACCTGTCTTTTCCTGAACTGTCCGACGAGGAGGCGGTCTTCCAGTTCCGCCTCCACACGATGCCGTCGGAGGAGGCCGAGCACATCGGGACGTCATCGATCGTCGCCGCCTGGAACGCCGCCACCTATGTCGCCCAGATCGACGAATCCCGCTTGGCTGAAGCCACAAGCACCGGCGTCTATCTCGCCGCCACCCGCCGGATCATGCAAGCCCACGGCGGCATCTGGTGGAACAACGAACGGTATGTGATCAGCAGGAACGGGTGATCCGGTTCGAGGTTCGAGGTTCGAAGTCAACCTCACACCTCGAGCCTCAAACCTCAAACCTCTGGCTACGCACAACTCCTAAGGTTCTTCCGTGAAAGCTTTCCTGTGGTTTGTTGTCGGTGGGGTCGTCGGTTTCGTCGTCGGAGTTGCCATCTTCCGCTTGGCGGCGGATCCAACCGACGGCTGGGCCGACCTCACCTCGTTGTTCGGCTCGCTCTTCACCTACGGCCCGGTTGGCGCCTCGAGCGGCCTGGCCCTTGCCCGGCGGAAGCGACCATGGCCCTGGGCCAAGATGGCGATCGCGGGCTTGATACTCGCCGCGATACCGGTTCTGTTTTTCGACGGCAGCACCGTCACGACCTGGGGCCTGGCCGCCTATGGACTGTTCCTAGGAGCCGCGGCTGCATGGTGGCTGGGACATCGCGACGCAGGGAACCAGTCCTTCGGATAGCGTTCACCACCTCACGTCCAAACCTGGGAGGAGCCTGTGACCACCAACGCCGATCTTCATCGCCGGCGCCTCGAAGCTATTCCGCGTGGAATCGGCACCACTTTTCCGATCTACGTAGACCGGGCACGCAACGCCGAGCTCTGGGATGTGGAAGGCCGCCGCTACGTTGACTTCGCGGGGGGCATCGCCGTGCTCAACACGGGTCACCTGCACCCCCGGGTGCAGGCAGCCGTGGCGAGCCAACTCGACCGCTTCAGCCATACATGCTTCATGGTCACTCCCTATGAGCCGGCGGTCGCGCTTGCCGAGAAGCTCAACCGTCTTGCCCCCGGCCCGACC
>JANMST010000297.1:0-2808 GCA_031389635.1 Acidimicrobiia bacterium
CTGAGCAGATCAGCCGCCTGGCCGACATCGAGCCTCGCGAAGTGCTGCTCGCCAAGATTGCCGGAGCCGGCAAGGCCCCGATGGCCAAGGCCGCCGGGCTCTTCAGCTCGTTCACCCGCAACGCCGCCTCGATGTTCGGACAACTCCTGGAAAAGAAAACTGCAGCTTGAGCGTTCAAGCCGGATAAGACAAGAAGAGGAAACGATATGGCAAAGATGTCAACCCCCGACCTGCTCGTGCTCTTTGAGCAGATGACCGTTCTCGAACTGAAAGAGTTCCTCGATGCTTTCGAGGAGCGCTTCGACGTGACCGCCGCCGCCCCGATGGCGATGGCTGCTGCCGGTGGCGGGGCTGCCGCGGCGCCGGTCGAGGAAGAGAAGGACGAATTCACCGTCATGCTGACCGCCGCCGGCGCCCAGAAGATCCAGGTGATCAAGGAAGTCCGCTCCCTCACTTCGCTCGGCTTGAAGGAAGCCAAGGATCTCGTTGACGGCGCCCCCAAGGCCGTTCTCGAAGGAGTCGACAAGGCTGCCGCCGAGAAGGCCAAGGCCCAGCTCGAAGCCGTGGGCGCCTCGGTCGAACTGAAATAGTTGTGAAGTCCTGGACTGTCGGCCTTCGGACGGGTCTATAAGGCCCCATACCCCTGGCCGCCTGTCGGCAGCCAGCCCCTTCCTTAGCCCTCGAGGAACTTCGCCACGGCTTTGGTCTCTCGCTGCCTGAGCAGCACGTTGGCCCGAAGACGTTCGAGGTTCTGTGCCACCGATTTGGCGGCGTGGGGCAGGAGCGTCTCGGCGAAGAACGCCTCGACCTCTGCCGCCACTTCCGGCCTCGACAAGGCGGGGATCGCTTCGACCATGCGCCTCTGAGTCATCGTCGGCAGTTTGATGAAGGTCTCCCAGTCCCGCCGAACCTGCTGCCAGGCCAGGTGGCCGTTGCGACGATTGCCGAAGGTGGCCCCGATTACCCAGGCCGAATCCTGGGTGCGGATCCGGCCATCGAGGCTGGCTTCAACGGTCTCGACCACCAGGTCGGGCTCATCGAACGCCGAGAGGGCGAGCAGCCAACGTTGCTGCTCGTGGGGCACGCTGGTCGTCTTGTACTGGTCGAAGAATCGGCGGTACTCGGTCTCGCTGCCGTTGGCGGCCGTGACGAAGAGGGAGGCCCGGGCAATTTCCGGGTCGATCGAGCGCGGATCTTCGATGATGAGCTCTACCAGCTTGCGCGATCTCGCGATCACATCGGCGTCATCGGCCAAACGGCCCAGGGCACCGATCAGTTGCCCACGGAGCCTCCGCGTCAGGTCGCTTTCACTCGTCCGCGGATCCCAGCCGAGCCGGGAAAACGCCGGTCCGACTAGTTCGCTCACCCAGTTGGCGAAAGGCTGGCGGTGATCGTCCCCGACCAGATGGTGGCCTATGGCAGCCACTCCTCCGAGCACTGCTCCCCATATGGCTGGCTCGGTTTCGTCGCGGTAGGCCGACGCCAGCCTGAGATAGTCGGCGGCCGACTGTTGTCCTGATTCGACGAAGGCCCAGGTGTCGTCGATGAGGATGTAGCGCTCGAGGTCGTCGAGGGCCCCGAGCTTGTCGACGAGAGCCGAGAACAACCCGCCCTCATACCTGACTCGATAGAACCCATGACCGCCGGCGTTGACGATTACCCCATTGGCTGATTCGAAGGGGCGGGTCGCCTCAGGGTCCTTGAGGATGAACTTCTCGGTCGCTTCGCTGTTGCCCAACTGTCTCGTCTGGACCGGTATCTGCCAAAGGGTCTGGTCGGACTCGTCGGGGATCGTCAGATACCGCCGTTGGGAAATCTTGATTCCGTTCCCGGAGGGAACAACCTCGAGTTGGGGGAAGCCCCGCTGGAGAATCCACGTGTCCATGATTTCTCCGACCGGCTGACTGGAGGCGTTGTTGAGACCCTCCCACAGATCGGCGGTCACGGTGTTGCCGTAAGAGTGCTTGCGCAGGTAGCTGCCGACTCCTTGCCGGAACTCCTCCTCCCCGATGAATTGCTCGATCATTCGCAGCAATGACGAGCCCTTTCCATAGGTGAGGGCGTCGAACATCTCGTTGGCTTCGTGGGGCGAACCTACTTCGAACTCGACCGACCGGGTCGACTCCAACGAGTCGACCCCGAACGCCCACGGCCTCTCAGTGGCTGCGAAGGCGAGCCATGGTTTCCATTCGGGCCGCATCGCGTTGGTGGACTTGGACTCCATGAACGAAGCGAAGGCTTCGTTGAGCCAGATTCCGTCCCACCACTTCATGGTCACGAGGTCGCCGAACCACATATGGGCCAATTCATGACCGATCACGTCGACCACTCTGATGAGCTCCGACTGGCTTGCGGTAGCGGGATCAACCAGAAGAGCGGTCTCCCGATACGTGATGCATCCAAGGTTCTCCATCGCCCCGAACGCAAAGTCAGGAATGGCTACGTGATCGATCTTGAGGCCCGGATAAGGGATCCCGTAGTAATCGCACAGGTATCGGAAGGCGAAAACCGCACAATCCAGTGCGAACTGAGACAGGCCGAGTTTCCCTATCGGCGTAATGATCCTGACCGGGACGCCATCGACGTCCACGGGGTCTGTTGCCTCGAAGGGGCCGACCGCGAAAGCCACGAGGTAGGTCGACATCACCATCGTGTCGGCGAACCGGACCGCGTGCTTGCCGTCGGGCCGCTCGGCGCGCGACAGCTCGCGGCCGTTCGAGACGGCGAGCAGGTCGGCCGCGACGACGAGCGTGACGGCGAACACCGCCTTGAAGTCGGGCTCGTCCCAGCACGGAAACGCACGCCGGC
>JANMST010000350.1:0-8130 GCA_031389635.1 Acidimicrobiia bacterium
GCTTCGCAGCCGGCAGGGATGGCGCAAGCACGTTCTCAACATGGCGATCGGGTTCACCGAGGAGGGACTGCAGGATCGAGCCATCACTCGCGACCTCACCTGGGGCGTCCCGATCCCTCCGGAGTCCGACAACATCGGTGAAGGCAAGCGTATTTACGTTTGGTTCGACGCCGTGATCGGCTATCTCTCAGCCGCCAAAGAGTGGGCGCAGCTGAGTGGCACTCCCGAGGCTTGGCGCGATTGGTGGGAGAACCCCGAGGCCGAGAGCTACTACTTCATCGGGAAGGACAACATCGTCTTTCATGCCGTCATATGGCCTTGCCAGCTCATGGGTTATCGGGGCTTGAACCTTCCCACCAATGTGCCCGCCAACCAATACGTCACGTTCAAGGGCGACAAGGCATCCTCCAGCCGTGGCATCGGCGTACCGATCGGCTGGTATGCCGATCGCCTGGAACCCGACGCTTTGCGCTACGCCCTTGCCTCTGTGCTGCCCGAACAGAATGACACCGATCTCCCCGACGAGGAGATCGTTCGTCGTATCAATGAGGAGCTAGTGGCGACATGGGGGAACCTGGTCAACCGTGTACTGACGATCACGTCGCGCAACTTCGACGGCAAAGTTTCTTCACCAGGCTCACTCACGTCAGAGGATCAACAGATCGTCGACGGCGTCGACAACGCACTCTCCGAGATCGGATCGTTGATCGACCGGGTCGAGTTGAAGGCCGGGCTCCGGGCGGCCATGGATTCCGCCACCACTGTCAACGTCTACCTCAATGCCACCGAGCCATGGAAACTCGTCAAGACCGACCCTGGGCGCGCCGGCACCGTCCTCTGGACAGCACTTCAGGCAATCTCCGGGCTCCGAGTTGCCTTTGCTCCCTATCTGCCCTTCACAACCGAAACCCTGGGCACGATGATCGGCCTCGGGCCGGAAGTGAGCGGATGGGCCCGGCCCGACCTGCCGGCGGGCACTGCGCTTGGTGAGATTTCCCCTCTATTCAGGAAACTGGAAGACGACATAATCAGTGAGGACGCGTAAGGTTTGCATGCGTAGGTTTGGAGAGGCATGAACGCTGGGTTGAACGACAGCCGGATCAGGCGCCCGCTGATCATCAGAGTCATCCTGGTGATGGTCGGCACAATCCTCCTGGTGGGAGGGCTGATCGGCCTGCTTCTACCGATCGTCCCCGGCTGGTTGATGATCATCCCCGGCCTGGCCATCCTCGGGACCGAATTCGTTTGGGCCCGCCGCCTCCTCGATACCGCCAAAGCCAAGGCCACCGACCTGAAAGGCAAGGTCCCAGTAGGCAAGAAGTCCTCGAAGGTGGCCTAGGGCAAGCCGCCCGCCACGCGGCCGCCGATCCGCGATTCGCAACCGGCTGTCCGATCGGGAGCATTCTCCGACATCGAGGGCTCACCTCCACCGGCTTCCAGGCTCGCGGATTGACAACCGCCTCCGGACTTTAAGTGTGCGTGAGCCTCATTGCCGACCCTCCGAAGATCCATGCGATGGTAAGCATTGGACCGAAATCTCCGCCGGCATACCTTCCCTCTCGTTACCGGATCGGGGGCGCGAGGCCGCTGACTCCGAGTTGGTTGCTTGGCGGTTGCTCCCAGAACACGTCACACTGGCAACAGACTTTTCCACCAAGCCTCGCGGGCCGGCGGTCCCGGCCGCTGAGGGTCTGTGGCATTTGAGGGAGTCACTCGCCCGAACGCAAGCAGGTCAACTGCCAGATAGTTGAAAGCAAAGAGGAAAATGAAGTACCGAACCTCGCTCTCGGCGCTGTGCCTCCTGGCGCTGGTCGCAGCCGCTTGCGGCCGCGAAGAGGCTGCGGCCACCACGACAGCACACGCAGCCACAACCGACTCTGTCCGCGAGGTGACAGCCACGACGGCGGAGGACGAAACGACAACGGTCGCTGCCGAAACTGCAGAAACCGCATACTCAGAGCTAAATCAGGCTTATGGGGGCGAATTCGACGGAACCAGCGTCGAGATCATCGCTCAGTGGGCACCTGATGGCGCGGATGCCATTTCTTTCGACCTCGCTCTGCAGCCGTTCCGAGACACCACCGGGATCGATGTGGCCTTCGAGCCGACCCCGGAATACGCGACCGCTCTACAGAATCGCGTCGACGGCGGGAATTTCCCTGATCTCGCCCAGATCGCCCAGCCCGGCAAGATGCAGCAGTACGCCGAAGCTGGTGCCCTGGTGAACCTGAGCGAATGGTTCAACGTCGACCAACTGGAACAGGACCTGGTGGACGGCTTCGTCGAATTGGGTTCGCACAACAGGAGTCTGTTTGGGGTGTATTACAAGACCGAGGTCAAGTCGATCGTGTGGTATCCGATACAGGCATTTGCCGACGCTGGCTATGCGGTGCCCACCACATGGGACGAGTTGATCGCGCTCAGCGACCAAATCGTGGCCGACGGCACCAGCCCATGGTGCGTCTCAATCGAAAGCCGGGCATTCGACGGCTGGGTGGCCACGGACTGGATGGAGGACATCCTGCTGCGAACGGCACCACCGGAGATCTACTCCCAGTGGCACAAGCACGAGATCCCCTTCAACCACTCAGAGGTCCTCGAGGCAGCCGAATTCATGAAGCAAATATGGTTCACGCCGGACTACGTGTACGGCGGCTCCCCGTACATCAACTCCACCTTCATCGGGGACACTCAGGATCCGATGTTCGACCCGGCTGGCCCTCAATGTTGGATGCAGAAGCAGGGAGCCTGGATCCCGGGCTTCTGGGGTGCCAACAAGGACTTCCCCAATGATCCCACCCAATGGCCCAATAAGCCGGGAGAGGACATCGGCTTCTTCTATTTCCCACCGATCGAAGAGGAGTTTGGGAAGCCCGTGTTAGGCGCGGCCGACATGTTCGTCATGTTCAATGACCGGCCCGAAGTAAGGGCGCTGCTCGAGTACCTAGCGACCATTGAGTCGACGGCCGGATGGATTGAGCGAGGGGGATTCCTTGCCGCCAACAAGACGGTTCCAATCGAATGGTACACCGATTACCCGAACAACCAGCTGGCGGCAATCGTGACGAATGCCACCACGTTCGGCTTCGATGCTTCGGACCTGATGCCGGAGAGTGTACGTGCAGGCACCTTCTGGTCCGGCATGGTCGATTGGGTAGCCGCCAATGGCGACAATACCGAGGCGGTCTTTCAGGAAATCGAAGACAGCTGGCCAACCGGCTCATGAACGAGTGTTACGGCGCCTGGGGTTTTCTCCGTGGGTGCCTTACTTCTGAGGAGGATGAATTGTCCGAGGAGCAGGCCACTAGCCCAGCGCTCGTGATAGCCGTCGAGACTGGGCGGCGCTGAGTGATTTGGCCCGTCGCCGCGGGAGTGGTCGCTCTGCACTGCCATGGCTTTTCGCCTCTTGCGAGGCACGGAAGCTCCTGGCATGGGCGACACCCGTTGCCAAGCCGCTCCACGGGGGATCGGCCCAAAGCTTCACCGAAGTTGAAGACGGAGCCAGAGCACTCATCATTGACACGCCCGCTTTAGGCCATGGCGCGTCATTCTCCTTCTCCGGCGCTTCTTTGTTCTAAGGCTTCTGCAAGCGCGGTCAAGGGCTGAACATGACCGATCGTCCGGCTCCGGGCGCGGCCTGCGCGTTGATCGCGTTCGAAGGGACTACGGTCGAAGGCCAGGTCGCCGCCCAGATTGCAGACCCTCGAGTCGCCGGGGTGACGCTGTACGGATCGATCAACATCGAAAACGCCGAACAGACACGCCGGATGACTGCCGACCTTCAGCGCATCGCCGGCCGCAAAGTGCTCATCGCGGTGGATCAGGAGGGTGGTCAGCTGACCGCCGCAGGTCCCGACACCACCCACTTCGCGGGCAACATGGCGATCGGTGCCGTCGGGGACGAGGGTCTCGCATTGCGAGTCGGAGCGGCCACGGGTCTCGAATTGGCGGCCCTCGGGATCAACGTCAACTACGCCCCGGTGGCGGACATCGCCAGCCGGCCCTACAACCCGTCACTGGGGATCAGATCGTTCGGAGAAGACCCGGCCGCCGTCAGGCGGCTGACCGCCTCCATGGTTAGGGGCCTTCAATCGTCGGGGGTGGCGGCCACCCTCAAGCACTTTCCGGGCAAGGGGGAAGCACAGGTGGATCCCCATCTCGAGCTTCCAGTTCTGGACCTCGACCTCGAGCGACTGAACCGGGTCGAGTTCGCGCCCTTCCGGGCCGGTATCGCAGCCGGAGCCCGCTTTGTCATGATCGGCCACTACGGATTGCCGGCCGTCACCGGGAACCGTTACCTTCCATCGTCGGCCTCATCGGCGGTCCTGCGGGGGTTGATGCGGGATCAACTCGGCTTCGATGGGGTCATCGTCACCGACGCCCTCGATATGGGCGCCTTCGAGGGAGTGTCGCTCGAAGAACCTCTCTCGGCCGGATGCGATCTCCTCCTATACGGGCCCGCTCAGGCCGGCACGCTGCCCATCGCCACGCGAACCTCGTCGAGACTCGACTCGGTGTTGGCATGGTTGGCCGGATTCACCCAGCCAGAGCCGTCTGTTATCGGAAGCTCCGAACATGCCGCGCTGGCGGCCGAATTGGCGGCCCGCTCGATCACCCTGGTGCGGGATGACCTGCATCGGCTGCCACTCAAGCTGTCGTCGGATGCCAAAGTCCTGGCGGTGATGCCCCAGCCCACCGACCTGACTCCTGCCGACACGTCCTCGATGGTGGCGCCGGGTCTTGGCACCGCCCTGCGTTACCGTCACCCGGCAACCACCGAGATCACCGTGAGCTACTCGCCGACCGACACCGAGATCGCAGCCGTCGTCGCCGCGGCCTTGGCCCACGACGTGGTGGTCGTCGGAACGATCGATGCCAACGATGCCCAGAAGCATCTCGTGCGCCAGCTGTTGGACGGCGACCCAGGCAAGGATCGGACAGTGATCACGGTCTCCCTCAGGACTCCCTACGACCTGGCCGCGTATCCCGAGGCATCCACCCACCTGGCGGCCTACGGCATCCATCCCCCGACCATGACCGCCCTGGTCGATGCCCTTCTCGGCCTGGTACCGATCAGCGGACATCTGCCGGTCGCTATTCCGGGCCTCTACCCCATCGGCCACGGACTGACGAGGACCAATTGACCAGGCTCGCCGGGGGGCGGATCATCGGCACCGAACGAACGGCTTCCATAACAACGCAAGGGGAGCTGGTCACATCGTTGGATGCCCACCCGACGGATGACCCCGGCCAGCAGGAGATCGACGTCTCGGGACTCACGGTGGCTCCCGGTCTGATCGACATCCAGATCAATGGCGCCCATGGATGGGACTTCACCTCGGACCCGGAATCTATCTGGCTGGTCGGGGCCAGGCTCCCCGAGCAGGGTGTCTCCGCCTTTTTGCCGACGATCATCACTTCACCGCCGGCCGCCATCGACGCGGCCCGGGCTGCTCTGTCCGCACGGCCCGCCAACTACCGCGGGGCCGAGCCGCTCGGCCTTCATTTGGAAGGCCCCATGCTCTCGCCCCAGCGGCCCGGCATCCACGATCCCGATCTTATGCGACTCCCGAGTCTTGATCTGGTGAAAGGATGGACGCCGGACGGCGGGGTCGCCATCGTCACCATGGCGCCCGAATTGGTGGGTTCGCAGGCGGTGATCAAAGCCCTCACCGACGCAGGTGTAGTCGTGTCGGCCGGTCATTCCGCCGCCACCCTCGGGGAAGCGGAGGCAGGCTTCGAGTGGGGAGCATCGGCGGTCACGCACCTCTTCAACGCGATGGAACCGTTCGATCATCGAGCGCCGGGCTTGATCGGCGCGGTGGTCCGGCACAAGACGGCGATCGCCGGGATCATCGCCGATGGCCTCCATTCGAATCCGGCGGTCGTGTTGGCTGCCTGGAAATGGCTGGGCCCGGCCCGACTGGCGCTGGTGACCGACGCCATGGCGGCGACCGGGCTCGGAGACGGCGACTACCAACTCGGTTCCGTCGAGGTCACCGTCAACCAGGGAAAGGTGACGAATTCGAATGGCAGACTGGCTGGGAGCACACTGACCCTTGATCAAGCGGTTCGCAACCTGGTGGACTTTGCAAGGTGTTCGCCGGCCGAGGCGGTGGCAGCGGCGTCGTCGGTGCCCGCAGGCCTCCTTGGTCGGAGGGAGCGAGGCAACCTGGCCGTCGGCCATCGCGCCGATCTGGTCGTGTTCGACGATGTGATGGGAGTGGTAGCGACGATGGTCGGCGGACACTTCGCTTACACCCGGGAAGGTTGGGCGATATGAGCCTTTGGGCAGAGATCGAATCGCAAGCAGAGGTTCTCGGCCGACTCGCCACGTCTCAGATCGAGCCCACGAAGGACATCGCCGACTGGATGTCCGGCCAACAATTTTCCTACGTTGTCATGGCAGCGCGGGGTTCGTCCGACAACGCCGCCCGCTACGCCCAGTACCTCTGGGGAGCACGCAACCGCATCAACGTCTCCCTGGCGGCCCCCTCGTTGTACGGCCCTTACGCGAGTCCGCCCGATCTGCGTGATTCGCTGGTGACCGGTATCTCGCAGTCCGGTGAATCGCCCGACCTGCTGGCGGTGCTGGCAGAAGGAAGGAGCCAAGGCCGACCAACTCTTGCGATCACCAACCAGGTGGAGTCCCCCATGGCCCGGCTCGCCGACCGGCACCTCGACCTGGGGGCAGGCCCGGAACTCGCGGTGGCCGCCACCAAGTCGTACACAACCCAGCTGTTGGCCATCGGCTCGCTGTCGGCCGGGCTGTCCGGGGACGGCGGCATGACCGAGGCGCTGCAGCTACTGGGACCGGCGGTGAGTCAGGTCCTGGCCGGGGCCGACGCGATAAAGCCCGCCGCGAAGACCTTGAGCGAGAAGGACCGGTGCGTGGTCATCGGTCGGGGCTTCCATCACTCCACCGCCTATGAGTGGGCCTTGAAGATCGCCGAGCTTTCCTACCTCGTCGCCCAACCGTTCTCGGCGGCGGATTTCCGCCACGGCCCTCTGGCCATGGTCGAACCGGGCCTTCCCGTTTTGGCGGTGGCTACGGAAGGTCCCCTCTTTGCCGACCTGTCTGATCTCCTCACCCAGGTCAGGGAGGTGGGAGCGCGAGTGATCGCGATCTCCGATCGCAAAGATTGCCCGGCCGACCACCTCATCGAGCTGCCATCCGGCTTGCCCGAGTGGTTGACGCCGATTCCCTCGATCGTCGCCGCCCAGATCTTCACCTATCACCTGACCGTGGCAAGGGGGACCGACCCCGATCAACCGCGACGGCTAAAAAAAGTGACCCGGACCGTTTAGGTCCGGGTCAAACTTTCTCGACGGTGGTCCGCCGGTATCAGGATCTACGAGCGATGTCGCCAGACGATTCGTCCCATGGTGGGGTCGTATGTCGAAATGTCGATGTCGACTCGGTCTCCGGGGAGGATGCGGATCTTCCGCCCTCGCTGCATGCGGCCAGCCGCCCGTGCCCGAACCTTCAATCCACCCTCGACCTCGACGATGAACGTCGCGTTGCGGTCTAGGGATTCAACAGTGCCAGTAGTCCTGATGTAGTCGCCTTCATCGGCCACTAACGATTACCGGAGTTTCGGTTGCCGTAGCCGCCGCCGCTGCCACCGGGACGACCGCCCGGACGGCCGCCACCACCACCGGGGCGACCGCCGTAGCCGCCGCCACCTCCGCCACCGGGACGACCGCCACCACCACCGGGCCCACGAGGGCGATCGGTCTTGGGACGGGCCTGGTTGACGGTGACACGACGACCGTCGATGTCGCTGCCGTCGAGGTCTTCGATGGCCTTTCGGGCCTCGTCATCGTTGTCCATCTCGACGAATCCAAACCCGCGGGAGCGGCCGGTGTCGCGATCGACGGCAACGCTGGCCGAGCCAACGGTGCCAAACCTGCTGAACAGCGTGTTCAGGGTTTCTGAGGTAGTGGAGAATGGAAGATTGCCAACGTAGATGTTCATCTCGACCTATCGGATCTGGTGGGGGGCAACCCACGGTTTGCCTTACGGGCATGCCCACGACGCAACACCATCATTTGCTTCATAGCTCGAGAAGGCGACATCTAGAGGAAATACCTTGTCCATAGATTAGCCGAGATCTGCTCGTAGGAGGT
>JANMST010000361.1:0-8492 GCA_031389635.1 Acidimicrobiia bacterium
GCCCAGGCATCGAGCTCCTGGAAAAAGGAAGCGGGGTCGGTTACGTGATACACGCGATACATCTCGCTCTGGACCGTGAAGAGGTCGAGGGGATAGCGGATGTGGCTTCTCAGACTCTCGGGCATCTGGTCGGCGGGAACCACCAGATCCGGAAATGCCGAGCGCCAAGCCGCCAGGATCGGATCACTGTCGTCGGCGACGTAGAAGGTCACGTCCCCGTCGTAGGCGTCAACGACTGCCTTTACGGAGTTCCGCACGTAGTTGATGCCTCCCGTCAGGCCGGTAGCCCGAGGCAACCGGCGAAGATCGTTCTGGTTGAGAGGCGTGGCGTACGGATAGTTGCCCGAGACCGTGTACATGTCGATGATCCACTTGACCCGGCCGTTCACGACCACTGGATAGGGATCGCTGTTAGCCGCCAGGAATGGTGCGAGTCGATCGACAATTCCGCGCACATTCCTTTCCATGAGGATCTTCGAATCGTCTCTGATCTGTCCCGAGATGACGAGGTTGAGATCGCGGTAGCGGAGCCCGAAGGCGAGCCGTCTCCAGATGCTGGACAATTCGACCCCACCGGTGCCCTCGTAATCAGACGACTCGAAAGTGTCCTGGCCGGTCGGGTAGTCGATCTCACCCGCTGCATTCCGGACGATCACCGGATAGGGAGTCGTCTGTTGGAGTTCCCCGAAATAGATCCGAGGCTGCTCCATCTCGAGCTCGGGCACCGTCGCCACCGGGGGGATGTCGCTCACGAGATATTGAGGCTGGCCATCGAGCCCGATCCGGGAGGCATAGGTGGCAACGGCTCCAAAACCATGCGTGTAGCTCAGTCGGCGCAACTGCCAGTTGTCTTCGATGTCGCTTTCGTCGAGCTCTCGCATCGAGAGCATGACCTGGGTCACCTCTCCATCGATCACGTAACGGTCGGCATCAACCCGGGCCAGTCCGTAGTACTCCCTGAATTCCTGCGGGGAGTTGGCCCGGGCTAGGACGTACGGATCCCACAACCGGATATTGCTGAGGGCGGCTTCGTGCTCTTCGATCTCCTCTCTCTCGATGATCGGATCCGCCGCAAAGGGACGCACCTCCACGCCGTCGAGCCCGTAGGCGGCCCTGGTGAACGCGAGATTGTGGGCGATGTAGGGAGACTGGCGAACGAGCGCATTGGGCACGACCCGCAGCTGCTCGACGACCGCCGGGTAGACCACGCCTGCGCCGATCGCCACCAGGAACCACGCGGCAGCCGCGGTGATCGGAAGGGTCCACCCTTTCCTCCAGAGATTGACGATGAGGGCAACGGCCGCCAGCACCGAGATAGCCATGAGCAGCCTCAGGGCGGGGAGGCGGGCCGAGACATCGGTGAACCCGGCTCCGAAGAACTGAGTGGAACGAGTCGAATAAAGCAGGCGATATGCATCGATTTGGTAGAGCCCAGCCCGGAACAGAGCGAGAATCGCCAGCACGACGGAGATGTGCACCTTGGCACCGCCCGAGAAGAACGTTCCGCCCCTCGCACGCAAACGGAGGGCGCCGTTGAGGTAGTGGGCCGCTGCCACGGCCAGGGCCGTCACCAGCACGAGGTTGAAGCCCCACACCAAAAGATCGCGCAAGAAGGGGAGGCGAAAAACGTAAAAGCCGACATCGTTGCCGAAGAGGGGGTCGGCAACATCGAAGGTTTGCGGATTCAGGAACAGGAACAGTCGGTCGGTCCACGCCCCGGCCCCGCCTCCGATCATCAGAGCCAGCACGGCCGATCCGAGCAGGCGAACCGATCGGAGCCGCGGCTCGACCCAATCCCGCAGGCGAGCCAGCAACTCGTCTTCCTCGGTTCCGGGGGCCGAGAGATGGCGGAGGGACATGCGGTCGGCCAGGGCGAGATTCGAGAACAGAACCAGGAAGGAAAGGCTGACCGCTGCAACGATCAGGGCGCTCCTGACCAGGACCCTGGTCCACCACACCCCGGCATACCCGAGCGAATCGAACCAAAGGAAGTCGGTCCAGACGGTCGCCAGGGCTGACGCCGCCAGGTACAACCCGAGGAGGACGCCCACCACCAGGAACAATCCCCGGCGGCGGTCGACGGGCACTCCCGGAGACGTTCGCATGAACATGAGTTAGTGATTGTAAGAAGCAGTGCCGGCTAGCCGGACGCAGCCACTTCCGACACGGCAACCAGCGTGCACCCGCAGCCGGGATGCAGTGGTGGCGCCGCTCCCTCGGCCTGCTCGGCGACTTCCCGACACCGGGCACACCCTCGACCGGCCACGACCCAGCCGAGCGAGTGTCGGCTGCCGGCCAGGGTTGCGCGAAGACCGTCGTGGTAGGCAGAGGAGGCAAGGTCGGAGACCCGGCGCTCGGCCTCATCAGTGCGCCAGCCCCGGAAGATGCGGGACACTGAGGCTGCCACCTCACGGCCTCCTTCTTCTCCACCGTCGGCAATCACCTGCTGGAGTTGCTCGGCCAGCACAACCGACATCGCCGATGCCTCATCTCGAGCCG
Organism: Acidimicrobiia bacterium; assembly: GCA_031389635.1. Taxonomy (GTDB): domain Bacteria; phylum Actinomycetota; class Acidimicrobiia; order Spongiisociales; family ZC4RG35; genus DATEEG01. Next base: position 2,500 of record JANMST010000361.1, read on the forward strand.
GCGTCGGCGGGCGCGGGAAATTCCCACCGATCATCTCCTCGGCGGCGTTGTGGCCCATCGAGAACGACTCTGCGAGAAGCACGACGATGTCGGGCCGAATCTGCTCTTCCATCGCCGATGGCTGCGGTACCCAATCCCCTCCTGTTACCCGCAGCTCCTCGAGGGCGTCATTCTGAATCTCGGTCAGCTGGCGCTTGATGTTGCGGAGTGCCCGGTTGGAAACGGGGAGCAGAAGGCGCTGGCGCAACTCGAATGGATCCAGCGACGTCACCGGTGTCGGGGCCTTGGCCCGCCTCGCCGGGACCTCGACAACTTGACTTTCGGCAGAGTCTGCTGTCGCCGAAGAAGGCGCCGGAGAAGGACGTGGCCCGCCCCGCAGGCGGCTGAAAATGTCGCTGACTTCGTCGCTGCGAGGTTGCGCCGTTTCCTCGGCGGGGGCAATCGTGACGGAAGGTTCGGCAACCTCCTCGACCACCTCGGCCGCAGCCTCAGGGTTGGCGACGGCGGTGACGGGGAGGTCGGCCTTGACGGGGGCATCGGTGGGACGCCTGCGCCTCGCCTCTTCCACAACTTGTTCGGGATCGGTCGCTTGAGCCGCCGCACCTGTTGCCCGACGACGAGGAATCACCCGCACCGTCTCCCCCGGGACCCAGTTGCCTTCAGTGTCGTCGTCGGGTCGAGCCACCCTCGCAAGCATTGGTTCCTCGGGCGACTCGTCGGTCACGCTCAGGTCGAGCCGGGTACGGCGCTCGTCAAGCTCACCCTCCATTCGCGACAGACTCGACCGCAAGGTCTCGAGCTCCGTCATGAGTTCCTGTCGCCGTTGTTCGAGAGCCCGGGCCCGCTCTTGCGCGGACTCTGCCTGCCGGCGAGCATTCTCGATGATTTCGTCATGGCGCGCAGTGGCCTCGGCGCCGAGTCGCTCGGCTTCCATCCGGGCCGCCCGGGTGACGTCCTCGGCTTCACGCCGACCGGCTGCCGACAGTCGGTGGGCCTCCCGCTCGGCCTCACCGAGAACGCTGAGAGAGTCACGCTCGGCCGCCTCGACCAGGCGCCTGGCTTCATGCTGGGCCTGGCGGAGAAGTTCCTCGGCGGTATGCCAGGCGTCTGACCTGAGATGCTCGGCGTCATCGCGGGCTGCCCGCCGTTCTGCTTCTGCCTCGGTCATGGCCTCTGTCCGCCAGCGAGCCGAGTCGGTCGCCGCCCGTTCCCGCATGCCCTCCGCAGCCGTCCGCGCCGCCTCGAGAACTCCCGATACCTCTTCGCCGACGGCGACGAACTCGCTTCTCAGGTCACGCTCGGCAAACTCCCCTAGCCTTCCGGCCAGGCGATCTCTTTGGGCCACGAGTTCGCCGAGTTGCTGAGCGATCCGGCCGAGAAAATCGTTCACTTCGGTCGGATCGACCCCGCGAAATGTCTGACGGAAGCTCCGGCCGGTTATTTCTTCCGGCGTCAACTGGTCCATGAACTGATTCAAGATACCTTCCGGGGAGGGTCAGACCGGCCTTGTCGGGCTTTCTTAAAGGTGGGCTCGCGGGCAGTCTGACGATCGTCTGAGGGCCCGGGCAGCGGTACAGGTAGGTTTCTGGCCTTGTCAGAGCGCCGCAAGGGCCGCCAGCGCCTCATCGAGAGTCGCCACCGGAATGAGTTCCATTTCCTGGCGGCGGGCGGTGAGCGCCTCTGCGAGATTCGAAGCTGGGACCAGCATCACTTCGGCACCCGCCGCCTCGGCCGCAACGACCTTCTGACGAACCCCTCCGATCGCCCCGACATTGCCGGCTGAGTCGATCGTGCCGGTACCTGCCACGACGTGGCCATGGGTCAGATCCTCCGGAGCAAGGAGCTCCATCACGGCCAGCGTGTACATGAGCCCGGCCGAGGGACCACCGACCAATCCGGCGTCGATGTCGATCGGGAACGGATACTCGAACCTCGGGTTCAGGGCGATGGCACTGATTCCGATCATCGGGACCGCAGGGTCGTCTTCGCGCCCGGTGAGGGTCACCTCCAGATCGAGGACCTCGCTGCCCCGGTTGACCGTCAATGCAATGACATCACCGACTTGCAGTTCAGCGACGATCGGACCGATCTGATCGGCCAGTTCCACGGCCTGGCCTTGGACTGCCGTGATCACGTCATCAACCTGAAGGACTGACGCGGCCGGGGCACCTTCGACCAACTCTGCGACCAGCACTCCATCGGAACGGGTCACCACCTGAAAGCCCAGCCGGGTGAGCCCCAGCGTGATGGCCGTTTCCCGGGAGAGGTCCATGTTGGCGCGGTTGCGGGCGACGAAATCCTCCACCGACTCGTCGAGAGGCCGCACCGCCTCGCGGGGGACCAGGTCGACGTCAGGATCGAATCCGGCCACCAGCGCCTCGAACGGGTTCACCTCCTGGCTCGACACCGTCAACATCATCAATTCACCGTCGGGGTCATAAGTGGCTACGTCGCTCACCTTGACGGAGTTGATGGCGTCACCTACCGGCCCGCTCGAGTAGGCGTAGTAAGGGAGGTGCAGGTTCCAGGAAGCCAGAGCCAGGCCGGCGCCCAGAAACAACGCCCAGGCGACCATCACGGCCCAACGGGGTCGGCGAACAGGGGAAGATTCGGGTTCGATGCTGACCGCGTCCAACTCGATGCGATCGTACCGGGGAGGCCCGGCTATCAAGGCATGGCCACTCGCGCCATTCTCAATAGAGTGCACCCCACCCGAGGAGGAGAAACAGTTGACCATTACCGCCGCCCCGCCCGTTCTGGCCAGTCGGATTCTGCCCAGGTCGCAAGCAGCGTCCATTGCCGCGGTCATCGGGTTTGCCGCTTTCACGGCTCTGGCTGCTCAGGTCAGCTTCCGGATCCCGCCGATCGAGGTCCCCTTTACCGGGTCGACGATGGCGGTGCTCCTGACCGGGGGGGTGCTCGGCAGCCGGCGCGGTGCAGCGAGCATGATTCTCTACGTGCTAGCCGGAGCGGTGGGCTTGCCCATCTACACCGAGCAGAGTTCCGGTTTCGACACGTTTGTCGGTGCCACCGGCGGGTATCTGATCGGCTTCATCGTCGCCGCATATGTGGTCGGCAAATTCGCCGAGCTTCGCTGGGACCGCAAGGTCCCCAAGAGCGTCGTCGGCTTCGTCCTCGGAAGTGCAATCATCTATGCGTTTGGGGTTCTCGGCTTGATGATCAATCTCGGGTCGGATCTGGGCGGCGCCATCACCAACGGCGTAGTCCCGTTCCTGGGCTGGGATGCGATCAAGGCCGCTGCCGCCGGCCTCCTGATCCCCGCCGCCTGGAAGCTCACCGGTGAAGAACCGCGAACCTAAGGTTATAGGCCGCGGTTTCCACGGCTTATTGCCTTCAGATTCGAAGCATTAGGTTTCGAGTTCTGGGGCTACCGCCGAGGCTGAAGCTTCGGCGGCGGCCGCTTCCAACTCTTTCGATTGGAAGTCTTCGCCGAGGTAGGCACGGATGACGTCGGGATTACGCTGAATCTCGGTAGGAAGCCCTTCGGCGATCTTGCGGCCGAAGTCGAGCACCATCACTCGATCGGCGATGTCCATCACCAGACCCATGTCGTGCTCAACCAGGAGGATGGCGATTCCGAGCTCGTCCTGAATGTCGAGGATGAAGCGAGCCATGTCCTCGGTCTCTTCCAGATTCATTCCGGCGACCGGCTCGTCGAGCAGCAGCAGTTCGGGCTCCATCGCCAGTGCCCGGCCCAGCTCCACTCGCTTCTGGATTCCGTAAGGGAGGAGCCCGACGGGATACTTCCGCCACTGCTCGATCTCGAGAAAGTCGATGATGTCTTCGACCTTGTGACGATTGGCCATCTCTTCCTTCTTGGCCGGTCCGATCCAAAAGGCGCCCGCCATCCATCCCCGCTTCATCCGGACGTGGCGACCGGTCAGGATGTTCTCGATCACCGTCATGTGAGGAAAGAGGGCGATGTTCTGGAAGGTCCGGGCTATGCCTAGATCTGCGGTCTTGTTGGGCTTGACCCCCAGGATCGATTGACCCTTCCAAACAATGTCGCCTTGTTGGGGGCTGTAGACCTGATTGATGCAATTGAAGATCGAGGTCTTGCCGGCGCCGTTCGGACCGATGATCGCAAACAGTTCGCCTCCGTCGACATGAAACGAAATCCCGTCGATTGCACGGACCCCCTTGAAGGAAAGGTGAATGTCCTTGACCTCGAGGAGAGGTTCCGTCATGACTGGCGCCCTTTCGGCGTTGGTGGGGCCGCAAGTCCCAAGCCACAAGTCTCACGTCCGAGCTTGAGGCTTGAGGCTTGAGGCCTGAGGCTCATGAGAGCCATCTCTTCCGTCTCTTGTAGTGCTTCACGTCGCGGAAGTTCTTCTTCTCGCCTTCGGCATGAAGTCCCAGGTAGAACTCCTGGACGTCGGCGTCCTTGAGGAGCTTCTCGGGGCTGCCGTCCATCACCATCTTCCCGGTTTCCATCACGTAGCCGTGGTGGGCGATGGAGAGGGCCATATTGGCGTTCTGTTCGATCAGCAACACCGCGGTCCCCTGCTGGTTGATCTCGACGATGATGTCCCGGATCGTCTGGACCAGCTTGGGAGCGAGTCCCAGCGATGGTTCGTCCAGAATCAGCAACTTCGGATCCTGCATGAGCGCCCGCCCGATGGCCAGCATCTGTTGCTCTCCTCCGGACATGTATCCCGCCACCGATTTCCGCCGTTCGGCCAGCAACGGGAAGAGAGTCATCACGCGGGTGAAAGCCTCATCAACGTGCTTGCGGTTGGTGTTCACGAAGGCTCCCGCCCGCAGGTTTTCGTCGACCGACATCTCGGCGAAGATCCGCCGGCCTTCCATCACCTGGCTGATTCCGCGCTTGACGATGTGCGAGGGCCCCTTGCGGGTTATCTCCTCGTCGTTGAACGTGATCTGACCCTTGGTGATGTCACCCTCATGCACGTCGAGCAGGCCTGTAACGGCTCTCATCGTCGTGGTCTTGCCCGCCCCGTTGGCCCCGAGCAGGGCGACGATCTTGCCCGGGGGGACGGTGAGCGATATGCCGCGCAGCACCAGCACGACATCGTTGTAGACCACCTCGAGGTTGGAGACGCTCAGCACCGTGATGTAGCTCTCTCTGATCGATCAGGGGAGGGGGCGGCTCTCCCTGCGGATACTCCGCCCCCTCTGGCTGATCGATCAGGGAGCGAAGCACGCTCCGGTGAAGTCGTAGGCCCCTGCGATCTCTCCAACGAAGAAATCCGCAACCAGGTCCGAACCGGTGGTCCCGCCGTTTTCGGCGGTACCGATGGTCTGGGCTGCACCGCCGGCGGCGGTGTAGGCCTCCAGGTTGGGATCGAGGATCGCGATCGCCCGCGTGGCGAACGTGTTGGGATCGTCGGGTGGCGAGTAGCTCTGGTCGGGAGCTAGCCCGTCAAACCCGAAGCCCTCGATGCTCAAGGCTGCCGCCTTGATGCCGGCCCGGGTCATATCGCCGCTCTCCGCCGCAGCCCGGAGGACTTCCTCAGCAACCTGTGCTTCCGTCCAGCCGATGATGAACGCATCCGAGGGGCGCAGGTCGGGTCGGGCCGCCAGCATCGCCTCGACGATCGGCGCCATGCCCGGCACGTCGGTTCCCCAGGGGAGAATGTATCCGGGTTGGGTGTAGGCCGCATCGATGATCGGGGCTACCGGAGAGTCGAGCAGACGGAAGTCGTAGCTCGGCACGTTTCCGGTCCAACCACCCTGGAACCCACCCTGGAAGGCGCCGCCCATGATGACTGCCAGGTTGGTCGGGTTGACAGTGGCGAACACGATGTTCGGCGCGGCCGAGACGATTCCTGTGATGACCTCAGTCTCAGGATCGTCCGGGGTCGGGGTTACCAACCCTTCACCATCGAAGACCAATTCCAGCCCGAGTTGGTCGATGGCGTACTTGGCACCGAAAGCGCCGTCCTGTCCGTACTCACCGGGGAAGGTGACGACAGCCCAGGTGGGAGGCGCGCCGTTGGCCGCCTCGAAAC
>JANMST010000363.1:0-13243 GCA_031389635.1 Acidimicrobiia bacterium
CCGACATGTCCGAGGCCACCGGAGTCATGCGCCAGTCAGGCATCCAGGTTCGTCCTTCCTGGATGCCCTTCACTCCACTCACCGATCCCGCTGATCCCGGCGAGATATTCGACTTCCTCGTCGAAATGGACTTGCTGGCGACGGTGGACCCGGTTCAGCTCAGTATCAGGCTGCTGATTCCGGATGGGTCTTTGATCCTCGGTTCCGAGATGGCGCCTTACATCGAGGACTACGACGCCGATGCCCTCACCTATCGCTGGCGCGCCCGGGATCCGATGGTCGACGACCTTCAGAAAGGGTTGGCAGCCATCGCCGAAACCGGCGGCACCGATCAGCGAGCCGCCATCCTCGAGATGTGGTCCCGGGTTCGCCCCGGTGTGCCAGCCCCGGTGTGGAGCGACATCCAGCCGACACGATTGACCGAGTCGTGGTTCTGCTGCGCCGAGCCGACCTCACGGCAACTCCTCCGGGTCGGGCCCAAGTAGCGTGGTCGTTCTGGGTCTGGCCAGTATCAACGTCACTTGACAGCAAAGTACTTTGCGATATAAAGTGCTTTGCATGAACGAACAACTCTCCAATCCCGACGAGATCCTGGCCGAAATCGGTCGGGTCCGGCGACTCACCCGGGGGGCATTGGCCGACGGATCGTGGCGCTATCTGGCGGTCTGGTCGGTGGTCTTCTTCGGCAGTTGGGCCACATCGTTCCTCCCCGCTGGCAGGTACTACTGGATCGTCGCCCTTCCCGCCGGATACGTAGGAATGTGGCTGATGATGCGGGGCCAGCAACCGGCTGCCTGGAACAGAGATGCTCCCTACTGGATCACCGGGGCGGGGATTGCCGTTGCCAACACGGCCGCAGGGCTGTTGCTCCCCGACGAAGCCATCGTTGTCGTCGTCTGGGTAGTGAACGGTCTCGGATTTGGCGTGTTGTCGTGGTTGGATCGCCAGCCCGCGGCTTCTGGCTTGTTTTTTGGTCTTGGCCTCGCCTCGGGTGGATTGGGCCTGGCGGTCGAAGATCGCTTCATGCTCTACAGCGTGCTCGCTCTGGGGTTTACCTTGGCCACCGGGGGAGCGGGATTCACGTTGTGGCTGTGGGCTCGCCGGCATGTCCCGGGCCAATCCCAAGGGCGACGATGACCCATCCGAGCCGGGACCTCGACGGAGTCATCCATCAGAAAAACCGCCTCGGAATCCTCGCGGTGCTGGCCGAGGCTGACTATGCCGACTTCGCCTATCTGAAGGAGATCCTCGACCTCACCGACGGGAACCTCAGCCGGCATCTGCAAGTGCTGGAGGAGGCGGGCCTGGTCGTCATCGAGAAAGATTTCCAGGGCAAGCGCCCGCGCACCCGGGCCCGGTCTACCCGGCGCGGCCGCAAAGCGCTCGCCGACCATTTGAAGGCAATGCAGGATCTGATCAATCGCGTCAACAAGGAGAAGAGATGAACGTATTGGAAGCAAGGGGGCTCGAGAAGAGTTTCGGCGATCTGAAGGCGGTCAATGGCGCCTCGTTCCATATCGCCCCCGGTGAGACTTACGGGTTGCTGGGTCCCAATGGTGCCGGCAAGACCACCGCCATTTCGATGATCGCCGGGTTGCTCGAGATCGACGGGGGAGAGGTGCAGATCAACGGCGAGGTGATGACTCCGAGGGCCATCGCTCCCAAAGCCCATCTGGGGCTGGTGCCTCAGGACCTGGCCATCTATCCGGACCTCACCGCATCAGAGAACATGACGTTCTTTGGCCGTCTCTACGGGATGCCCAAAGACAAGCTCAAGGCCCGGGTCGCCCAGGTGCTCGAAGTGGTCGGCCTGACCGATCGGGCAACCGATGTCACCAAGGAGTTTTCGGGAGGCATGAAGCGCCGGCTCAACATTGCCATCGGCCTTCTCCACAGCCCCCAGCTTCTGATCCTCGACGAGCCCACCGTCGGGGTCGATCCCCAATCCCGCAACGCCATCCTCGAGGCGGTCGAGCAACTCTCCTCCGAGGGCATGGCCGTCCTCTACACGACCCACTACATGGAAGAGGCCGAACGCCTGTGCGACCGTGTGGGAATCATCGATCAGGGCCAGATCAAGGCCGAAGGAACGAGGCGGGAGTTGGTGCAGATGGTCGGACAGAAGGACCGCATTTCGATCGCCGGCAACGGACCCATCCTCGAAGTTGTGCGGGTCCTGGCCGGGACCGAGGGAGTGTCCGAGGCGACCTCCGATGAGAACCGCATTGTTTTGCTGGTCGAAGATGCCGGTGCCCGCCTCGCCGCCATCCTCAGCACTGCCACCGGTGCCGGCCTCAATGTCACGGGGGTCGAGATTGAAGAGCCCAACCTGGAGGCGGTCTTTCTTCATCTGACCGGAAAGGCTCTCCGCGACGAATGAGCAAGATTCTCACCATCGCTGCCAAGGATCTGAAGCTGCGGATCAGGGACCGATCGGTTCTGATCATTGCCTTCCTGGCTCCTCTGGTCCTGGCCCTCATTTTCAACGTTGTCTTCGGATCTGCCTTCGGCACCGGTTCTGAATTCGAGCCCGCGCTCGGGATCGTCTCCAACGACTCACCGAGAACATCGACCGTCCTCGAGGGCATCGCCACCGAAGTCGGAGGGACCTGGCAGACCTTCCCCGATCGGGCCGCCGCGGAGTCAGCTCTCGAGGAAGGCGACGTCGAAGCGGTCTTTGTGGTTCCCGCGGGCTTCGATGGAGGCGTCGACCAGGGCCAGGGCGGGAGCCTCGAGGTCATCGGCGACGTCGACTCGTCCACATCGACTCAAATCGCCACAGCCATCGCCGAGAGCTACGGGCTCGGTCTCGACCAGATCGGATTGAACGTGGCTACCGCCATAGCGTCGGGCGGCGACCCCGCCATTGTGATTCCGGCGGCGACCTCGGGGGGCATCCAGCCCCTGGCCGATCTCAGCGACATCACCGCCGGTGTCCGCCAGCTTGACGGCACCACCTCGACGGTGGCCGGGATGGCTGTGTTTTTCCTCTTGTTCACGGCACAGGTAGGGCTTCTGAGCCTTCTCGAGGAACGCCGCGATGGAACTCTGGCGCGGATCCTCTCCACGCCCACCCGGCCCAGCGCGGTTCTCGCTGCCAAGAGCCTGGTTTCGGTCGTCCTCGGGCTGGCGTCGCTGGCCGTGCTCATCGTCGCCGGGAAGTTCATCCTCGGGGCCGAGTGGGGCAATCCGGCTGGCGTACTGGTGCTGGTGGTGGCCGCTGTCCTGGCTGCGGTCGGCATCTCGGCGCTCACCACAGGATTGGCCAAAACGCCCGAGTCGGCCGGCAACATGCAGGGCATCGTGGGCACCGTCCTCGGTCTCCTTGGAGGGGTGTTCTTCCCGATCGGTGACGACGGCGGGATCCTCGCTTCGATCAGCGCCCTCACTCCACATCACTGGTTCATCCGCGGTTTGTCCGACCTAGCCGGCGGCCAGAGCGCCAGCGCGGCGCTGCCGTCGGTTTGGCCGTTGCTGACCATCGCCGCGGTCACGGCATTCGCCGCGAGTTTCCTCATCAGAAGGCAGGTTTCGAAATGAAGGCCGTCTCAATTGCCCTCTCCAACTTAAAGCGGCTCTTCCGGGACCGTTCCAGCATCTTCTTCGTCTTCATCTTCCCGCTGGCGCTCGTCTTGTTGATCGGCCTCCAGTTCGGTGGGAGCTTCGCTCCCCAGGTCGGCCTGTTTGTCGCAGTTCCGGGTCCGGTCGCTGACGGGTTCGCTGGCCAGTTGTCGAGCGAACCGGGAATCGAGATCCGGACCTTCGACGATGAGGAGCCTCTCCTGGCGGCGGTAGAACGCGGCTCTATCGAGGCGGCGGTGGTTGTGCCTGCCGGCTTCGACAGTGCCATCGCCGCAGGCGAGCCGACCGATGTCGGATTCGTCGCCCGATCTTCTGGTGTCGGCCCGAGCTTGAGACCGGTGGTCGGACAGGCCCTGCAGTCATCTCTCCTGCCGGGCACCGCCGCCCGCTTCGTGGCTGATCAAGGTCTGGCTGACTTCCCGGCAGCGTTGGCCACTGCGGAAGCAGTGCAGACCGGCTCGCCCAAGGTCGAGGTCACCACCACAACAGTCGGCGAAGCCCTGTTCCCATCCACTCTCGGCCAGTTCGACCTGGGTGCCTCGAGCCAGCTGATCCTCTTCATGTTCATAACGGCCCTGTCAGGCGGCGCGGTTCTGATACAGACACGCCAGCTCGGTCTGTCGCGACGGATGTTGTCGACGCCGACCTCGGTGCGGACGATCCTGTCGGGTGAAGCCCTGGGTCGGTTTGCGGTGGTGCTGGTGCAGGGCCTCTACATCATGATCGGGTCACTGATCATCTTTAGCGTCAACTGGGGCGACCCCCTCGGGGCCGCCGCAGTCCTGATCATGTTCTCGGCAGTGGGGTCTGGGGCTGCGATGCTGATCGGAACCGTATTCCGCAACGCCGAACAGGCGGGCGGGGTCGGGGTCATGCTGGGCCTCGGTTTGGCAGCACTCGGTGGCTGCATGCTGCCGCTACAATTGTTCTCGCCGACCCTGCAACAGGTCGCCCACCTGACGCCTCACGCCTGGGCCGTCGATGCGTTTGCGAAGCTGGTCCAGGAAGGTGGCGGGCTCATCGACATCCTTCCGGAACTGGGCGTGCTCGCTGCCTACGCGGCGGTTCTGCTTCTGGTCGCCTCGTGGAGGCTGCGGGTGGTCATCACCAGAGCGTGACTAGTTAAGTTCACCCAGGCGGCCGCGGGCCTCGATCACCCGGCGGATCTCTTCGGCGAATTCCATTCGCCCCGTCGCGGCCGTAGGACCGGCGTCGAGGAGGCCCCGGTTCCCGGCCAGCGCCAGGGCCTGACGAAACGCGACAGTGGAAACGCTTTCGGCGGAGACCCTCCCCATGAGCCGGTACTCCTCTCCCAGTTTCATGGCCCTCGATACGAAGTCCTTTTCGTTGAACTCGCGGTCAGGACTGGAAGCGGCCAGGGCATCGGCGACCACTAAATAGGACTCCAGGAACGGCACGATCGCCCACGGTGCGATGGGAGGGTCGAGCCTGCCGAGGATGGTCTGGGCAGTCATCCTGGTCCAACCCGGCACCGACCGGTCGAGGTCGCCCCTGATCGAGGATCTGAGACGATCCTTGTCAGGGAAGAAAAATTCGAACTTGAGGAGGTCCCTGATTCCATCGACAGACTTCCACAGCTCCTCCTCGATCTTCCGGACTGCACCCGACCCGACCATTGCCAACGCCAATTCGACGACCCCCCGCGGGACGAAGTGGTGCACGACCACGTTTCGGTAGTAGGCAGCACGAAGAGCCTGATCTGGCTTGAGGTAGTACACCGGGCGGGTGCCGTTGAACGTGACGACATTCCCGTGCTCGGCTAGGAGATCTATCACCCGGCGGACTTCGGAGGGATCCTCCAGGTAGAGCGGCTCGGTGGTCGGGAGGTGTTGCTCCTCGACGAAGCCATCAAGGGCGGCACAGGTGCGAGCCAGTTCTTCGATCGTGCGGCCCGCTCCTCCGGCCTGAAGCAATGCGATCGAAACCACTGCCGCAGGGGTAATCGGAGTGACCTGCCCGATCCGGTACATCACCTCGAAAGCCAGCTTCGCCAGGTCGAGGTCGTGCCCGGAATCGGGTCCATCCGAGCCAATTCCAGTTGAATCCGTTCTTGGGCCGGCGCTGCCCGCCATCGCCTTGGCCACCGAGATCGGTTCTCCAAACCGAACATGAATGTTGCCGTACCGTCGCCGCAGCGAGCGGATCGCCGAGAGAACCCAACTCAGCGACTCTTTTTCCTTGGCTCCGCCGCTCGCCTCCGACGTATAGGAGCCCAGGTCCTGGATCTGGTCGTAGGCGATCGAGATCGGGATCAACATGACGTCCTCGGCTTTGTTTCGCCTCCAGGAGTCGACTACATACGACAGGAGGCCGAAGCGCGGTGGAAGCAGCTTTCCCGAACGCGACCTGCCCCCTTCCATATACCACTCGAGGGGGAATCGATTCTCGACCAAGTAGTCGAGATAGGAACGGAGGACGAACCTGTAGAGCTCGTTGTCCTTGAACGATCGCCGGATGAAGAACACCCCGGTCCGTCTGATCAGAGGGCCAAGGGGGAAGAAGTTCATATTGATCCCGCCGGCTGTGTGGTTGGGGGGGAGGTCGTTCTCCCACTTGAGAAACTGCAGCGACAGCCGGTCGAGATTCGATCGATGGGAGGGGAGAAACGCCAGAGGCACTTCCTGGCCGAGAGCGTTTAGTTCAGCCACCTGTTTTCGGTCGTAAAGGATGGCCCCGTAGCCCTGCTTGTACAGCCAGTGGATCGCATTGGCGATGAGGTCGATCAAGAATGGGCTGTGGTTGGCGGCCATCTCCTCGAGGTAGTGGTGGGCGCGGGCGAGAGCGGCTGGCTGAGACAGTCCCCGGCCCACCCCGTAGCGGACGGCCCCATCCCGCCACGCGCTCTTCGACCAGATCTCCTGGTGGACGAACTTGGGCACCTTGTAACGGTTGCCGCGCATGGAACGCTCAGCCTTCTCGAGGGCAAGCCACGCCCTTCTGGTGACGAAGTCGGTCAACCCGACGAGTTCGTCGGCGGCTTCGAAATCGGCCAGCAACCGATCGGCTGAGGCTCCCGGGCCTGTCAAAACAGTGAGGCGGTGGGGCCATCGCTCCACGATGATCCTCTGGCGCAATGCGTCTGGATCGCGGGGGTCGCTTAGCCTGAGGACATCCAACCACGAGGCCGTCCTCCGGCGGGGTGGGGCGGTGCCTTGCAGCCGCGGAGGTGACCACACCACTCGGACCGGGAGGACGAAGGGATTGTCACCTCGATGGATTCGGGCTTCCAGCCGCGGGTCGGTGTGCTGGCCCGGCTTACGCCGCCGAGACGGTGCCAGCCCTATTTGATCGAGCAAGACCCCTGCCGGTCGATGCCGCATCGCCCATCCAGCCAGGATGTTGGCTTCGAGGCGGCTCGAGGCGTCGATCACGAGTACGACCGGTCCCTCCGTGGGTGCATCGGATGGCCACGCGGGCTCGTGGACCAGAGGCCGTTCGGTCGAGTAGGGCACGCGCCAATCATACGAAGAAGGAGCCCGGACGAAACGCCCGGGCTCCTCCCATGTCGCGAATCAGTCGAACTAGCGCTTGGCCTTCGGTGCCTTCTTGATGAAGTCGTCCCGTGATTGCTCGGCACGAGCCGCACCGATGGCGGTGGTCACCTTCTTCCGCTCTTCCGGTGGGGGGAGGACGGCCGTCATCCCGAGGGACTCGAACCACAGTTCCCGAGCCCAGCCCTGGGTGTGGTATAGGTGCTCGTCTTCCTCCTCTTCAACCTCTTCGTAGGCCTCTTTCAGCACTTTGGCTCGCGGGCCCTTGAGCTCGTCGGCGACTTCGCCGATGAGCTCCCAGTTGGCGTGGTCCTTGATCTCGGCATCCACGACGCACTCGGCAGCCACGAGTTGGGCGGCTGCCTTGTCCCCTTTTTCGAGAGCCATCTCCATTGCCTTGATCAGCGATTCACCCTTGAATCGGACGACGGCCCGGCCCGGGGTCTCGATCTCCGGGTTGAGGCCGATTTCTTCGAAGATCCGTCCGACGATCCGAACATGGTTCTCGGTCTCCTCGAGGTAACCCTGCCATTCCTCGCGTAAGTCGTCGTTGACGGTGCAGCGGATTGCGGTCTTGTAGACTTGGACCCCGCCGAGTTCCGTCTCGAGGGCCTGGTACAACAATTCTTCGACCTGAGTGTCCTTCATAATGCTCCTTCGTGCAGTGGACTTCTGCCGAGCCGTACCCGTCAGGGCGAGCTCGTAAACGCCGTTTTCGAGCAATGGGCGAGAGGCCTGCATGCTTGGATCAGGCCCATGAGGAAGGACTCGTGATCGGCGTCATACAGCGGGTGAGCGGCGCCTCGGTCTCGGTGGCCGACGTGGTCGTCGCGCGGATCGGGCCCGGGTTGGTCGTGTTGGTGGGGGTGACCCACACCGACACCGGCGATGACGCCCGGGCTCTGGGTTCGAAGATCGCCGGTCTGCGGGCGTTTGCCGACGACCGCGGGTTGATGAACAGGTCGGTCGGCGAAGCCGGAGGGCAGGTCCTGGTCGTGAGCCAATTCACCCTCCTTGGTGACGCCCGAAAAGGGAGACGCCCATCCTTCGTTGAGGCCGCTCCGCCCGAGACAGCCGCCCCCTTGATCGAAGAAGTTGGACGCACCATCACACTGCAAGGGGTGTCTGTCAGCTACGGGGTGTTTGGCGCCCACATGCAAGTGGAACTCATCAACGATGGTCCCGTCACCTTGATCCTCCGCACCGAAGCAGGCCGGATCATTTGAGCCAGCATTAGGGGTCTCAGCGTGCGAGTGTGATCACGATGACGGCGGCATCGTCAGTGCGTTGTCGGCGATTCGCAAAGGCGACGCAGGCGTCGGCGATTTCATCGGACGAGCGCGGTCCGATGTGCTGGAGAAATCCGGCCAATGCCTCGAAGTCGTCTCCCTGGTCCTCATCGAAGACATCGGCCACCCCGTCGGTGAAGAGCAAGAAGTGGTCGCCGGGAGATAACAGAACTGTGCTGTCAACCCAGCCGACGTCGGCCTGGGCGTGGAGCAGGGAACCTCCCGATGGCTCCTGGCTGAAGCGCCCTCCCCGGTCGACGAACGGCGGTGGATGACCCGCCAGGGAGTAGGTGATCTCACCGGACTGTCCGTCGACGAGTGCGACCGCAGCCGTCGCCGTGGTTTCCACAGATTCGAATAGCCACGTAACGCCAGCGATCGCGGCGGCGGGAGAAGCCCCCTCCCGAATGCATTGGGACAGGCAGTCACGAACCCGCAGAGAGTTGAGGGCTGGTCGAGCGCCGTGCCCGGCGGCGTCGACCATGACGATGCCGGTCAACTCGTCCCGGACCTGGAAGACCGCCAGTGAATCCCCGGCCAGAAGTCCGACGGCGGGGAGATGGCGCGTTGAAATGTCGACCCTCCCGGCTCCGCCCATCGACACCGAATGGAGAATTTCAACGAGATCCGTCATGACCGGCGCCACTTGATTGAGGGCGTCGGTCGCACGGCTTGCTTCTTCTTCGGCGGTCCGCCCGCGGGAGGCGTAGATGTCGACCCGCCGGGAGGCATAGAGCAAGCCGGCCAGTAGGAGGACGGTGAACGCCACGGTCACCAGGGCGAGGATCCCCGGTGTGCCGAACCTTGCCTGCACCCGGACCGTTCCGACCAGTGCCACCGGAACCAATAGCGCGATTGGCACCAGCCATCGCAAGAGCTCCCCGCCGAGGTTGGAGCTCACCAATGGTCGCAGCAGCGGATCCTGGGGCCTGGCGAAAAGCACTGCCCCGCTGAGAAGCAGGGTTCCGGCGGCACCGGGCAGTCCCATCTCGCCCGTGCCGAACGGAAAGCCGGAAAGGTTTCGATCGCCATAGGCGAACGCGGTAAGCACGAACGCCGCCAGCACAGCGGCGATCAATGCAAGGGACTGCCCGGACAATCGAATTTTCAGGCTCGGACTCGACACCAGCAAGGCGCCTAAACCGACCGACCCGAGGATGAACGCCTGGTTGGTGGCGAGCAAGCCCGAGGTGGGTCCATCTTTCGGAACGAGTCGCAGCCAGGCCGGAATCGTCTCGGGGTCGGTCAGGCCGGCGGCGATGATGAATCCCCCGCAGAAGACTGACACGATGACCAACAGAAGCCGGCCCAAACCGTTCGGCGGTGACTTGAACAGTGCCGACCGGATTCCCAGGGCTGCGGCAACGAGGAGGATGAACGTCCAGGGTTGGGTTGGGCGGATTTCTCCGAAGCCCGGCCCGGCAGTCAGTACCGGGATGCTGGCCACCCACCCAACCAGGCCAGCCGCGGCAATCGCCCCCGAGCCGACGAGACACAAGAGGCCGGCTCGCTCGAAACGGGCTAACCAGCGAACGTCGATCACGGTGTGATTGCTGTGGCCGACGGAAGATCCATTCAGGGAAAGCCTCGCTTCGATTGTACGAAGCCAGTTTCTGCCCAGGGGCGGATCAGGCCTGGATCTCGAACCAGGCGCCGGTTTGATTGTCGACGCCCCAGGCGTCGCTCACCTTTTCAACGATCATCAATCCAAGGCCGCCAAGGCCCTTGCGATGAGAACGGTCGACCCGGAACGAGCCGGCCCGCTGGTGAACCGAAACCCGGATCGCTGAGTCGTGACGGTCGATGAGGATCTCGAGTTCCTCTCCGGCCGGTCCATGGCGGACGGCGTTGCTAACAAGCTCGCTAACCGACAACAGCACGTCATCGATCCGGGGATGCTCGCGCAGCACCGATCGGATGAAGGTGCGGGCCTCCCCGGCGGCGTCGGGCACGGCAGACAAATGCAACGCGGCGGGTATGTTCCTGGTTTCTGGGAAAAGTGTCATTGGCTTGTAGTTCCAACCTACCTGGTACCCGCTTTCACTCAACGGCAAACCACTACCGGGGCAGGCCCCGGCGGCGACCTCCAATTCACTCGAGAACCGTTCTGAGGCGGCCCAGGGCCTTGGCCAAAAGCCGGGAAACGTGCATCTGGGAGATCCCCAAGAGCTGGGCGATTTCGGCCTGAGTCAGGTCCTGGTAGAACCGCAGGCGAACGACCTCGCGTTCTCGCTCGGGCAGAAGCTCGAGGCCCCGCGTCAGTTCTACCGCGTCGTTGGCGGAGAGGGCTAAATCCGGCTCTCCGGGGATGGCGTCGGCCAGGATCAGCCCGGTGTCGGGGTCGGGCTCGACGAGCGACTCCCAGTGGAACGCCGAGTTGGCGGCGATCGCCTCGATCACTTCCTCCTCTGCGATGTCGAGGTTGACTGCAATCTCGCCCGGGGTCGGGTTCCGACCGAGCGCCTGAGCCATCTGGTCGGAGGTCCTTGCTACCCGGAGAGTTAGCTCTTGTAGGCCCCGAGGCACGCGGACCGACCACGCCCTGTCCCGCAGGTGGCGCTTGAGCTCGCCGTTGATCGTGGCAGTCGCGAATGCCTCGAAGGCTCCCTTGTCGGGCTCGAAACGATTGACTGCGTTCATCAAACCCAGCATCGCCACTTGCTCGAGGTCGGCGTCGGCGACACCTTTGCCCCGGAACCTCCTCGCCATCGAGGCTGCCAGACCCGCAAACCTGCGTATGGCCTCATCCCTCATTCCGGCGTCGTCCCGGGCCCTGACCAGAGTCTCGATGTTTTCGAGGTCGGCGATGGCCGCGCCGGTGCCAGCGGCCCGGATCTCGAACCAGACCGTCAGGTTGCCGTCCTCGTAGCGGTGACCCCATCGGCGGGCCAACCGATCAAGCAGCGTGAAACCGAATCCGTGCGGATCCTTGCCCAGAGCCACTGCCGAAGGATGGGTCAGCTCGATCCGCCACCCGGTCACATCATTGATGACCCCCAGTCGAAAAGTCTTGGCCTGGGAGTGAGCCACGGCGTTGGCCAGAACCTCGGTCACCAACAACTGGGCTTCGGCCATCCTGATCGGGTCGACCTTTATTGCCTCGGTCAGGTGTGCCCGGGCCCTGGCAGCCGCTTCGGGCCGAACTTCAAACTCGGTCATGCGCCGGCTGCGCCGCCAAGGCGAACCACCCAGGGTTGGTCGATCGACCACACGGCGACACCGAGGGCGGTCAATAACTCCACAGTTTCCGAAGGGATCGGTGGCAGGGTGCCGTCTGTGTGGAGGTGAAGCAGCGGCGTATCGGTGTCGACCTCGGCCACGACTCTCACCTCTGCGGGCCCGGACCTGATCAACACCGTGACCAGTTCGGACACCGCCAGTCGTATGTCCTGGCGATTTCCTTCATCCAGGCCGAGCACTCTGGCGATCGATCCTGCGAAGGACCGGGCTGTGGTCAGATGAAGGGGATCGCCGGCGATGCGAAGCGACAGCAACCCGTTCAAGCGGTGGCCGCTTCCAGTGACTGGAAGATTTCGAGGGTCTGGCCGACGCCGCTGATATCGAGCAGGCGGTCGACCGGTCCACCCGCCACGATCAAGGCGAGCCGATGCCCGGATCCGGACAGGTTTTGATTGGCGGCCAGCAAGGCGCGCAAGCCGGTCGAATCCATGAATGTGACACCGGTCAGGTCCACGGCAACGTCGGTGTCGCCGTTGCCCATCGACGCCGTGAGCGCATCTTCGAGTTGGCTTACGGTTGCCAGGTCGATCTCACCGGCCGGGCTGATAATTGCCCATCCGGGCTGATCGGAGCGGTCGATTTGAAGCTGCATTGTTTACCTGAGACCTGTTTGTAGGAAGTCAGATCGTATCATCAGGCCCCTCTTGACGACCAAAACAGCCCTGGATGTTCCTGCCGATCCGACGTGGCGCCACGTGATCGCGGCAACGGTGATCGCCGCAGTGCGGGCCTCGGGAGAGCCACTCGCAAGCGAGGTTCCTGCTCGGAGTGAATGGGGCCAGGGCGAACTGGGTCGAATGGGAGATCTATCCCTGTTGCTGCACCGGGCCCTCGACGACATCGACAGTCTGGCCGGGGTGTCGAGGCTCACCGTCGAGGTGGAATCGGGCGACGGCTCGGCCGCTGTGACTGTCATAGGGGAAGGCGAGGATCTCGAGCGCCCGCCCTGGGACAGCGATGAACCCTTTGTCGACCCGCTGACGGGATCGGTACTTGAATGGAACCAGACCGCCGTCAAGTGTTCCTTCCGGATCGCCGTCGGTCCCATCGCATCCTCGTGAGGCTGGGCCTGCAAGCGGGCCTGGCCCGTGCAGTGGTTCCGGTTCACGCAAACGGAGAGTGACTGACGGCGATCTGGGCGGTTCCTCAGCAGGCCGGTCCTTTTGGGAAATACCTGTTTGCCGTGACCCAGAGATGGGTAACTCCAAAAACCACCCTTAGAGCAGGGGCGGCAATATCGAAAGGAACTGGGTATGTCAGATAGACCAGTTGTAGTGAACACCCGGGAAAGCAGTGCCGGGGCACTAGTCGCCGGAATCGTCGCAGTAATCCTTATCGCCCTTGCGGTCTGGTACTTCGGATTGCGGGTCGATACGGACGGCGGATCAGGAACCGGAGTCACCGTTGAGGTAGAGACTGAAACAACGTCTGCGCCGTAGACCCGACTCCACTCCTTGTCGGAACCGCGACAGGACTCGGAACGTCCTGTCCTATTTAGAGAACGGGGAAAACCATGGCGAACATTGACGATGCCATCAAGGACACCAAAGAGACGATCGATTGGGATGGACGGCTGGCGGACGAAGGTCGTTGGCAGCAGGCCCGGGGACAAATTCGCCA
>JANMST010000404.1:0-1778 GCA_031389635.1 Acidimicrobiia bacterium
AACGATCTGCCCGACCATTATCCGTGACATCGGGAGGTCCCGGGGTGATCCGATGACCACGCCCGCCGTCGTATTCGGAGGGCCATCCGATGAGCACGACATCTCGATCCTGACCGGGCTTCAGGTCGCTCACGCCCTCAAGGACGTGCACGCGTTCTATTGGAGCAAGGGCGGGGAGTGGTTTCAGATCGACCCCGACGCCGAGGCTGCTGACTTCGTCGACGGTCCTCCCCGCAAAGGGAAGGCCGTGAACCTGATTCCGGAGGTCGGTCAGGGTTTTGTGGGCAAGAAGCCGATTCCGGTTTCCGCGGTCGTCAACGCCTGTCATGGCGGTCCGGGCGAGGACGGCACTTTGCAGGGGATCTTCGATTTGGCCGGCATCAGATACACCGGTCCGGGTCAGGCAGCCTCGGCTCTGGGCATGGACAAATTCGCTTTTGGAGCGTCGATGGCCGCCACCGGCCTGCCGACCTTGCCCAGGGCGCTGCTGACATCTTCCGACCAGGAACCACCCGGATTTTCCGGTCCGTACATCGTCAAGCCACGCTTCGGAGGCTCTTCGATTGGAATCGAGGTTGTCGAGGACTGGCCCACCGTCATCGCCTTGTTGAAGACATCGCCGTATTACGCCAGTGGGGGAGTGGTCGAGCCATTCGTCGAGGAGAGCAAGGATCTGCAGATGGCGATCCGCACCTGGCCGACCCTGGAGATGTCCGCGATCGAGGCGCCCATCCGTGCCGGGGGGAGGATCTACTCGTACAACCAGAAGTACCTCGCCTGGGGAGGCGAGGTCTCTGGTGGGCGAGAGCTCCCGGCGAAGATCGAACCGGCCACGGAAAAGGTCTTGCGCGATCTCGCCCGACGGGTTGTGGTCGCCG
Source organism: Acidimicrobiia bacterium (assembly GCA_031389635.1). GTDB lineage: Bacteria > Actinomycetota > Acidimicrobiia > Spongiisociales > ZC4RG35 > DATEEG01. Next base: position 879 of record JANMST010000404.1, read on the forward strand.
CCGGGCTGCGAGGCATCTGTAGGATCGATTTCCTGAAGAAAGATTCCGAAGTGTGGGTCAACGAGGTCAACACCATCCCAGGTTCGATGGGCGCCTATCTCTGGATCGAACCTCCGATTTCACGGCCGGCCCTCTTCCAAGCGATGCTCGATGAGGCGATGGCTTCACCGGTTCGTCGGTTCTCGGTGGCGGGTGCCGATGGCACGGCCCTCAGAAACGCGGGCACGATCAGCAACAAGCTTGGTTGAGCATGCTCGGAGGAGCCAGCATGTCCGACCTCCCGGCCATCCGACGCATCGTTGCCGAGGCGTTTTATGCCGATCCGATGATGGAATGGATTTTTCCAGACCGGACGACACGGTTGGAATCGCTGGCCACATGGCTGGGGCTCTTCGTCGAGGGTTATCTGCTGGGCGGTCGAGTTGATGTCCTTCGTCTTGAAGAGATCCAGGCGGTGGCGATTTGGCGCATGCCGGGCGACGACCTTCCGTTTCCGAGAGTCCCATCGATCACGGGTTTGCTGACGGCGCTGATCGGTCGGTCGCGGGCCGAGCAGATAGGTATGGGGCTCAGAACCATCGGAACCCTGACTCCTACCCAGCCTTTCGCCTACCTTCACTTCCTGGCTGTCGACATCGATCACCAGCGCGAGGGCCTAGGGCGGATGGTGGTCGAACCGGGTCTGATGGCCGCCGGGCAATCGGGGCTCGGCGCCCACCTGGAGACGACCAACCCCTCCAACATCCCGTTCTACCGGTCGATTGGCTTCGAGGTGAGCGGCCATCACAAACTCGGGCCCACCGGTCCGGAGATGTGGGCACTCTGGAGAGATGCCGCCGTTACCCGGATGCCCGAGAAGTCGGTGTTCTAGGAGTGCCATGCGTTCATCGAGGGCGCGCC
>JANMST010000423.1:0-23680 GCA_031389635.1 Acidimicrobiia bacterium
GATCGCAAGAACGCTTCGATCATGCTCTTGGATATGCCGCGGCGCTGTTTGCGCTGGCCTCTATCACCGACTTTCTCGACGGCTATCTGGCCCGCCGGTGGCATGTCGAATCGGTCCTCGGGGCGTTTCTCGACACCACCGCCGACAAGCTTCTGGTCACCGGGGCACTGCTTGCTTTGACCTCAATCGGGCGAGTCTCAATCTGGGCCGCACTTGTGATCATGATGCGGGAGTTCCTGGTGATGGGACTTCGGGGTCTGGTGGCATCGACCGGAGGCATCGTCAAACCCTCGACCTGGGGCAAGATCAAGGCGACTGCCCAGTACGCCGCAATAGGTCTCGCTTTCATGCGGTTGCCGAATCCGTGGGGACCACTGTTCCTTGACGAGTGGGTCATGTGGATCGCGGTGGTGGTGACCATCGCCTCGGCCTGGGGTTACTTCGCCGCCTTCAGCAAAGTGGTGGCCAGCAATCGTCATACGTCCGTGGCGTGACCAACGTCGTCACCGGCGGGACCGGGGTGGTCGGTCAGGCACTTCTCAAGCATCTGGTCGGTGGGAATAGTGCGACCCGGGTCCTGGTCAGGGACCCCGCCGGCGCGGTTCCCGACGGCGTAGAGCCCGTGACCGGCGATGTTCTCGTGTATCCGAGCCTGGAAAGAGCCTTCCATGGAGCCGACCTGGTGTTCCATGTGGCCGGCGTGAACAAGATGTGCGTTCCGGACGCAACGGAGATGTACCGCGTCAATGTCGACGGGACCCGCAACGTGCTGAGGGCCGCGGCGGCGGCCGGGGTCCGACGGGTTGTCTACACCTCGTCGGCTGCAACGATCGGTGAGGCGCCAGGCACTGTCGGCAACGAGGAATCTGCCCATCGTGAACACTTCTACTCCCACTACGAGCGCTCGAAGTATGAGGCGGAGCAGGTAGTGCTGACCGAAGCCGCGGGGCTCGATGTGGTGGTCGTCAACCCATCGTCTGTGCAGGGACCCGGCCGGGCCAGCGGCACCGGCAAGATTCTGCTCGACCTCATCGCCGGGCGCCTCTCGACGGTGATCGACACCCGCATCTCCATCGTGGACATCGACGACTGTGCCCGTGGCCACCTCCTGGCAGCTTCAAAAGGGGCGGCCGGACGGAGGTACATCTTGAATTCGTTTTCGATGACGATTCAAGAGGCGGTCGGCTTGCTCGCTTCTGTGATCGACCGACCTATACGGGTGAGATACCTTCCGGCTCCGTTGGCCCTGGTTGGAGGAACCGTGATCGGGGCGGCGTATCGACTGATCGGAAAGCAGGGGCCGGTGTGCAGGGAGATGGTCCGCACCCTTGTTCATGGCCATGTCTACGACGGGTCCCGGGCTGCCCGCGAACTCGGGCTCAGTTACACATCGGCAACTGACACCCTCAGCCGCCTCATCTCCTGGGCGCGAGACGAGAGCCTCATCCCGTGACTCCCGCCGAGGTCGATCGACTTGTCGCGGCCGGATTCCCCGCTGCCTACGCCAGTGGCTACCGCTGCGAGGAGATGGGAGTGGAGTGGGCCAGCGCCCGCTGGACCTACGATCCCGCCACACTGCGACCGGGGGGATACATCTCGGGGCCGACCCTGTTTGGTTTGGCTGACCTTGCGTTCTGGTTTGCGACTTTCACGGTCCTGGGACCTGCCCCGATGGCTGTGACATCCGAGCTCTCGATCGCCTTCCTGCGACCGGCCCTGGGCGGCGATGTCTTGGCCCGGGCCAACTTGCTTCGAGTCGGGAAGACACGGATCTACGGCGAGGTTCGGCTTTGGGTCGACGGTGCTTCTGATCGCCTCGTGGCCCACGCGTCAGGCAGCTACGCGCCGCCCCCCAACCTCCCGATGTAAGTTTTGCGATCTTGGGTCGCGGTCTGTGGGTAGTTTTGGTTGTCTAGCAACGGAAACGACCCTGGGTCGCGTTTTTGCTACGTTGGAGGTTCTCATGTCCGAGCTGGCGAGCCTCAGAAAGTTGATCGAAGAGGCCGGCGAGCGAATGGTCGATCTAGGCGACGTCCATCGCTGGTTCGGGGTTCACCTCAACAACGAGGCGTGGAAGGTGATCGACGACGAGGCCATCAGCCCGGATGATCAGCAGAGGCGTCGCGAAGAAGCTCTTTATCGAGCATACGCCTCGGTCTATCACTAGATGCAGGTTGGCAACCCGATGAACCATGGTCGCGGCGAGCACCTCATTGCGCGCACGGCGGTCCTGGTCGGGTCAACTGAAGTTGCAACTCGGCATGCAGCCCGGTACCTCGAGTTGATCGACACCCATCCGGATCTGGCCGAAGACTGGGACCGTGCTTTCGCTCATGAAGCGATGGCCCGTGCCCTGGCGATGGCCGGCGACCGCGATCGGGCCCGATCTGAGCTTCTCGAGGCCGAGAAATTGTGCTCTCTCATCGCGGAAGATGAAGAACGGGTGATCGTCGAGACGGAATTGGTCAGGGAGCCCTGGTTCGGTCTACGAAGCTGAACCGACGTCATCGGTCGGGCTCGCCCCGATCTGCTGACCGGGTTTGAACTCGTCCACGACCATGATGAAAATCGACATCGGTAGACTGAGGTTCCAGAATCCCGTAGCCAGGAAAAGTCCGAGATTGGCGATCACCAGGTTGGCTATCAAGATCGCGCTGGCACCTGCAGTAATGGCATAAAAAGAGCGGACCCGCCGGCGATCAGGCCAAGCGTCAGGTTGGCGTCCGGGCCCCATCTTGAGCGAATCAATCCATCCGGTCACGAGAAGGACGAAGGTTCCTGCTCGAATTCCCCAAGCGTCAGACCCTGTCAGGTAGAAAACCGGAACGCTCGCCAGCATCGCCATGGCGGTCTCCAGCGAGGTTCGAACGATCGCACGGGCCCTCCACAAAGTCACGGCATCCCAGACCTGGCCGGCCCGAAACAGCGTCAACAGGGCCGAAAACCCGGCCAGGCTCACGCCGAGTCCGGCGATGGTCGTTATGTAGAACTGCCCTTCCACAACCCCTCCCCATCCACCTGCTGGGACGGCGAAAGGGCACGGTATCGCGAAAAAGACCCCTGGCCTGGTACCATGTCGTCAGAAGCCGCACCGGCTCGAGGAAAGCGCAACCCGCCTTCGACAGGTTCGAATGCCAGTTTTGAAGGTTGCGCACCGTCCGGTGGTTACGGCTCAGACAGTGAACTAGCGCAAGTCGGCCTCGGGCAGGCGCGTTCCGATCACTCGTGTCTGCGTGTACGAACCCGAGTCATCGAATGAAGTTCGTACGCCGCCGCCCGTGCTTCGGGCAACGAGGAGCTAAGTAGAAATGTCCACATTCGCCGATCTCGGGGTGCCTCCGCGCCTTGTCGAGGTCCTCACCAAACAATCAATCATCGAGCCCTTCCCGATTCAGGAAGCCACCATCCCCGACCTACTAGCGGGTCGCGACGTTCTCGGACGCGCCCCTACCGGGTCGGGTAAGACCCTCGCCTTTGGGCTTCCTCTGATCGCCAGAGTGGGCAAAGCCACCTCTCGCCGTCCCCGGGCCCTGGTTCTGGCCCCTACTCGGGAACTTGCGGAGCAAATCGCCCGTGAGCTTGCTCCCTTCGCCAGAGTTAGCGGCCGGGTGGTCGCAACCGTCTACGGCGGGGTCGGATACGACCCACAGCGCAATGCCATCCGGAAGGGGGCCGACGTGCTGGTGGCCACCCCGGGCCGACTGGCCGACCTCATCGACGAAGGCACGGTCTCTTTGGGCGATGTCGATCTCGTGGTGATCGACGAGGCCGACCGAATGGCCGACATGGGCTTCATGCCCCAGGTCCGGCGGTTGCTCGACACAACCAACCGTGTCCGCCAGACGATGCTGTTCTCGGCGACGCTGGACAGCGACGTGGCCGCCTTGACTCAGCGCTACCAGACCGATCCGGTGCGCCACGAAGTTGGCGACAACGAGGACCATCTTGAGGCCGCCCACTACTTCTGGCGGGTCGATGCTTCCGAGCGGATCGACATAACCGCCGAGATCATCGAGTCGGCCACACCGACGCTGGTGTTCACCCGAACCCGGCACGGGGCCGACAAGGTGGCTCGCCAGTTGGATCGGATGGGCGTCAAGGCTGAGGCGATCCACGGTGGTCGCAGCCAGAGCCAGCGCACCAGGGCTTTGAAGGCCTTTGGTGACGGAAAGGTCGATGCCCTGATCGCCACCGATGTGGCAGCCCGCGGGATCCATGTCGACAATATCGCCAGCGTGGTCCACTTCGATCTCGCCGGCGACCACAAGGACTATCTCCACCGTTCGGGACGCACCGCCCGGGCCGGTGCCGCCGGGGTGGTCGTCTCGCTGGTCCTAACCGACCAGATGGGAGAACTTCGTTCCCTGCAGCGACAGGTCGGAGTTCACGACGCCCTCCACGATCCCGACAACGGGTGGTTATCCGCCAACGGCGGAAGTCGCATCGGGGAGCGTCCGCCCGATGCCGAGGCCGCCGAACGCAAGACGGTCTACGCCTCCCGTGGTGGCCGCCGGCGCCGTCGCCGTTAAGCCCGCGGTTTTGATGTAGCTAGCGGTTTACCGCGCGCTAATAAGGCCCCGAACGGACTCTGACCAACAGGGTTCGTTCGGGGCCACTTATGTCAGTTCCCAAAGTCGCTTGTTGATTCGGATCGGGTTCCGACGATTCTCCGACCGGGCTCCTAGATGCTTGTAGATACATCTCATCGCCGAAAGCGGCGATGCCTCCGTTGAAAGGAGCGGAATGAACTACAAGCGTGGACCCTCGTACCTCCTCGCCTTCACTCTCGTGATTGGTGCGGTGGGACAAAGTGAGGCAGTGGCTTCGTCGGAGCCCCAAATCACGGTCATTACTCTCGCCAAAACCAGACTCGAAGCTTCGACAGCAGGTTGGATTGCCCCGCCGTTGGACCGTGGTAAGTACACCGTACGGAGGCATCAGTGCCATGGGTGCTGGGATATTTAGGTTGGCAAACAGAGAGGTCCAGACGGTCGAGAACGTGAAGGCGTATATTCGCGACGTGGAGTTCCACGCCCTTGGATCGCTGACGGTGCGGCGCCGATGGGGTTACGGTCAATCTCGGTGGACCGAAGCAGCGGATGGTGCTGGCGGTTCTCCTGGTCAACGCCAACCGGGTGGTCCCGGTCCCCAACCTGATCGATGCGGTCTGGGGCGAGGATCCGCCGACCGCCGCCCGTCACACCCTTCAGTCGTACATCTCTGAGCTTCGCAAGGCGCTCGACGGGCGACCGGAGCGGACCGGGCCCGGTTATCTCCTCCGCGTGGCCCCCGAGGAGTTCGATGTCCTGCGCTTCGAGACCCTGGCTGCTCAGGGGAGACGGAGGATCGAGGGCAACCCTTCGGCCGCTGCCGAGGCTCTCTCACAGGCACTGGCGCTGTGGGAAGGGAGGCCCTACGACGACCTCATTGGACAGCCGGCCGTCGACGTTGAGGTTCGGCGTCTCGAGGAGATGCGATTGGGGGTCCTCGAAGAGAGGATCGAGGCTGATCTCGGAGTGGGTCGTCACGTCGAGCTCATCGGTGAGCTCGAGGCCCTCGCCCGCGAGCATCCGTTCCGGGAGCGCCTCACCGGCCAGCTCATGCAGGCTCTCTACCGATCCGGGCGTCAGGTCGACTCCTTGCGGGTGTACACGCGGACGCGCGAGACGCTGGTCGAGGAGCTGGGGATCGAACCGTCGCCCGGGTTGCGCGCTCTTGAACAGCGCATCCTCGAGCAGGATCCGGCCCTTGAGGTCGTCGCCTCGCCCGATGCCCAGGTAAAGGCATTCCTATTCACCGATCTCGAGGCCAGTACCGCCTTGTGGGAGACACATCCCGCGGCCATGGCGGAGGCGGTATCCAGGCAGGAACGGATCCTCACGGAGACAATCGAGCAGGCAGAAGGCTCGGTATTCAAGAACACGGGAGATGGGGTGCTGGCCGTTCTCCCCACAGCCGACGCTGCGGTTGTCGCCGCCAAGCGAGCTGATTCGGCCCTGCGAAGCGAGGATTGGGGTCTGCTCGAAGGGATGCGGGTGCGGATGGCGATCGATCTCGGCGAAGCCCACCGCCGCCGGGGGGATTGGTTCGGCCCGCCGCTCAACCGCTGCGCCCGGCTGCTGTCGGCCGCGCATGGTGGCCAGATATTGATCTCGGAGGAAGCCGTCGACGCCTTGACCAGGCCGGGTTCGGTCACCGACCTGGGCCAGCACCGGTTCAAGGGTCTCGGTCAACCGTTGCGGGTGTTTCAGCTGACGACCGACGATCAGGCAGGCCGGTTCCCGCCGATCCGCCTCGAAGCTCGACCGGCCGACATGGCCCGGGTCGGTTTCGACTGCTCCTCCGTTCGAGGGTACGAGCTTCATGAACGGATCGGCGAGGGCGATTTCGGCGTCGTTTATCGCGCCTATCAGTCCTCGGTCGGACGTCAGGTCGCAATCAAGGTGATCCGACCTGAATACGCCAACCGGGCCTCGTTTATCCGCCAGTTCGAGGCAGAGGCGCAGGTGATCGCCCAGCTCGGACACCCGCACATCGTGTCTCTGTACGACTACTGGCGCGATCCTGACGGGGCCTACCTGGTGATGCCCTACCTTCGGGGTGGAAGCCTGGCGGATGCGCTCACCCGAGGGCCATGGAACGTCGGGCCTGCCCTCCACCTGTTGGAACAGATCTGCTCAGCGCTGTCGTTCGCGCACCGCCAGGGTGTGATCCATCGGGACGTCAAGCCCGGGAATGTCCTGCTCGACGAGGACGGCAACGCCTATGTGTCCGATTTCGGAATTTCCGCCCATGTTTCGGACGCGGCCGGGTTGCCCATCACGACCTCGCTCGCCTACTTGCCGCCCGAGGAGCTTCGGGGCGAGCCACTCTCGGCTCGATCAGATATCTTCGGATTGGGTGCGCTGACTTTCGAGCTTTTGACTGGTATTCGTCCGCATGGCCCCGGGGCGCTCCCACCCCTCAGCGACGCCCGCCCGGGCCTGCCTGCCGAAGTCGACAAGGTCCTGCAGATCGCCAACCTCCGACCTGCCCGACAACCGCTACGAGCGAGTCGAGGACTTCCTGAGAGCCGCCCGCCTCGCCACCGGCACCGATGTAGTGGGGGTCTCCCCTGAACGTCTACCGGTCATTAGCTCCGCTCCGATCCGCAATCCCTACAAGGGCCTTCGCGCTTTCCAGGAGGTAGACGCCGCTGACTTTTTCGGACGCGCGGCGCTGGTCGACGAGCTGCTCGAGGCGGTCAACAACCACCGTCTGGTCGCGGTGGTCGGTTCCAGCGGCAGCGGGAAATCGAGCGCGGTCCGAGCTGGTCTGCTGCCAGCGATCCGGGCCGGCGGCATACCCGGCTCGCGGGGCTGGCTGACGACGAGCATGTATCCGGGCTCGTATCCCTTCGAGGAACTGGAAGCTGCGTTGCTGCGAGTGGCGGTGGAACATCCGAGTTCGCTGATCGAGGACCTTCGCAGTGACGAACGCGGCCTCCTCCGTGTCGTTAAACAAGTACTTCCGACGGACGACAGCGAGCTGCTTCTCGTCATCGACCAGTTCGAAGAGGTGTTTTCGATGGTCGAGTCCGAGGAGACGCGCCTGGCTTTCCTGTCGAGCCTTGCCACAGTCGCCGGTGACGAGCGTGGTCGGGTGCGAATCGTCCTCACCCTCCGCGCCGACTTCTTCCACCGGCCACTCGACTATCCGGGGTTCAGCGACCTCCTCCGCGAGGGTCTGGTGCCGGTCACCCCGCCGTCCGAGGAAGGTCTGGCTCTGGCGATCAGTAGGCCGGTAAGAGCAGTGGGGCTCGATCTAGAGCCGGGCCTGGTCGGTGAAATCATCAAGGACGTGCAGGGCGAGCCGGGCAGCCTTCCATTGATGCAATATGCCCTCACCGAGTTGTTCCACCGACGGGAAGGGAACGTTCTCACTGTCGCCGGCTACCGCGCCTCGGGCGGCGTCCTCGGGGCGCTGGGGCGACGGGCCGAGGAGCTCTTCGAGGGTTTGTCACCTTCAGGTCAGGAGGCGGCCAAGCAGCTTTTCCTCCGGCTCGTCACCGTTGACGAGGAGACCGACGACACCCGACGCCGGGTGCGTCAAGGCGAACTGCGAAGCCTCGAAGTAGAGCAGAACGTGCTCGATGATGTGATCCAACAGTTCGCCTCTTACCGGCTGCTCTCCTTCGACCAGGATCCCGTCACTAGATCGCCGACCGTGGAGGTTGCCCACGAGGCCTTACTGCGCGAGTGGCCGCGGTTGCGGGGCTGGATCGAGGACCAGCGCGATGGCCTGATCCTCCACCGTCGGCTGGTTGCCGCCCTCGCCGAGTGGAAGGAGTCGGATGGCAATGCCGGCTTCCTGCTTTCCGGGGGGCGCCTGCAGCAGTATGAGTCGTGGTCAAAGACCTCGTCTCTTTCACTCACCGCACATGAACGGGACTACCTCAGCGAGAGCCGGACCGATGAAGACCGTCGACTTAGACGGCACACTATTCGACGCTGGTCGATCGTCGGAGTGCTGGCTGCTGCGACCTTCGTCATCGGCCTCCTGGCCCTCTCAGCGACCGATCAGGGACGTCTCGCGACGGTAAGAGAGTTGGCCGCAGCGTCCGTTGCCAAAGTAGAGGCCGATCCGGAGTTGGCGATTCTCCTGGCCCTCCAAGCGGCGGAGACGTCGCGATCAGCCGGCGAAGCGGTAGTGCCTGAAGCTTTGGATGCGCTCCATCGAGCGGTGCAGGCTTCAAGAATCGTCGGGCGGATAGATGGAAACTGGTTCGTCGAGTTCAGTCCCAACGGAGAGCAAATGGTGGTCGGCTCAGGTCAAGATGCCGCAATCTGGGATGTGGCGACCGAGGAGATGGTGCGAGTCCTCTCATCACCTGGGGGCGAGGCCGAGGGCGCGGCTTTCTCGCCGGATGGCTTGACGCTGGCTGTTGGCTATTTCGGTGATGAAGGCTCCCTCGCGCTGTGGGACGTCGCTACCGGCAAGCGACTGTTTGTCTTGGTGGGGCCTACGGGCGGCGCGGTCGAAATCGCCTTTAGCCCCGACGGGAGCCTGGTCGCCGCGAGTGGTGACGCTGGCCCTGTTTTCGTCTGGAATGTTGCCGACGGATCCGAGCGCTACCAGGTCGGACCCGACGCAAGCGACCCCTCCTTCTCACCCGATGGGTCGCTGTTTGCGGTGGTGGCGTGGGACCGGTCGTTGGTCACTCTTCACGATCCCGACAACGGCGAGGAAACCGGGGTTGTCGAAATACCAGACTTCTCCCCCCAAGGAATAGCCTTCGATCCGTCAGGTCAGCGACTGGCCGTTGTCGAGGCCTCCGGAAATGGAGCGAGAATCGTCGATCTCGCAACCAGAGGAGTAAGCGTGTCGATAACGAGCCCCCGCCCGGTTGGCCATGCGTGGAGCCCCGACGGTCGCTGGCTCGCCCTTGTTGGCAACGCCGGCAATCCGACCCTTTACGACACCACGACAGGGGATGTGGCGATGGTTTTGCCGGGACCAGCAAGCTTCTCGTTGGCTTTTAGTCCGGATGGGCGCCGTCTGGCCTCGGCCTCGCATTTTCAAGTCACCGACGGCGACACGTTGGTATGGGACGTCACCCCCGCCGGGAGCTTCGAGGTCGCCACGTTTCACCTGCCTGCTGATGTACCCCCTCGTGCAGCCCTATTCGCAAACGGGTCAGACGAGATACTGGTCGCATCGCATAATTTTGGAGGTAGTGGGCCGCCAATGGACGTCGGTCCAGCCAGCGTGGCTCTGATCGACGGTTCGGGTGGGCAGATCGCAATGAGACCAGATGCCTTCGTGCATTGGCCGTTCGCTCTCTCATCGACAGCTGGACTTCTGGGCATCACCGATACGCGCTGTTCCGGGTACATAATCGACACCCGAACTTTGGAGACCGTCTATGAGCTCCCTGCAGGCATGTTCGCACTTGCGATGAGCACGGACGGAAGCCGATTCCTGCTCGACCTCATCAGTCCCCCCGAGTTCGAACCGGCAAATCCGTGCGAGTCCGAATTCGAACAACCGATAGTGGTCGATTACTCGTCGGATTTCGAGGGTGAGCGGCTAGTGGCGATGATGCCAGAGCGAGCCTTGGGACCTGCCGAGATCAGCGACGATGGCACGCTGGCAGTCGTCTCCCCCTATGACACCGAGGAACCATTCCTCTTCAACATCGGAACGGAGGAGGTGATGTCAACCTTTGTACTCGGCAGCTACGTGTTCGCCTTCAGCCCGGACGGTGACCGACTGGCAGTGGCGACCGCTAGTGGTCAGCTAAAGACTTTCGATGTTGACGCCCTCCGAGCAGGCGCCGAATCCGAGGATGCCCTGGTCTGGTCTGTCGGCGCTTACGTCGAAAGAAACGTGGGTGTGGAGTACACGCCCGACGGCTCGGCCATCCTCACCCTGGGTCGGTCCGAAGGCACCGTCCGCGTCTGGGACGCCGACACCGGCGAGCGGATAACCGAACTCCTACCCTATCGCGGCGGGACGTCGCCCAACTTCAGCATCCACCCCGACGGTCGGCGCGTGACAGCCCTCGGCGCCGATGACACGGTTCGGGTCTATACCCTCGACAATGACGAACTGATTGCAATCGCAAAGGACCGCGTTACCCGTTCCTTCACGGAGGACGAGTGTCGGGCCTACCTGCATGTGGAGGAGTGCCCGGCAGATTCCTGAAGGTGATCCCTTGGGGCTGATCTCATCTCCGTTTAAGGGCGATCTTCCTGTCCGCTTCGGTGAGATGGCGCTTGCGGACCCGTACCGAAACGGGTGTCACCTCGACTAGCTCGTCGGATGCGATCCACTCGATGGCGGTCTCGAGGGTGTGGCGGCGATGGGGTCTGAGCTTGATCGCTTCGTCGGCGTTGACGGTGCGGATGTTGGTCAGCTGCTTCGGCCTGGTGGGGTTGGCAGGCAGCTCTTCGGGACGGGAGCTCTCGCCGATAATCATTCCCTCGTAGACATCTTCGCCAGACCCGACGAAGAGCTCTCCTCGCTTCTGCAGGTTGTCGAGGGAATATGCCGTCGTTGATCCCAATCTGTCCGAGATCATCGCCCCGCCCTGGCGATGGGGCAGGTCGCCCGCCCAGGGCATCCACCCGTCGTGGTGCTGATGGATCAAGGCAGTTCCGCGGGTGGACGTCATCAGCAATGAGCGAAAACCAAGCAACCCTCTCGCCGGGGCCGTCAGGGTGATGATGGTTCGACCGCGGTCGCCCGGCCTGAGGTCGAGCACGCTGCCTTTGCGTGGGGCCACAGCCTGGGTGACGGTGCCGACGTGCTCATCCGGCACATCTACCACCGCCCGTTCCACGGGCTCGTGGGGTTTGCCGTCGATTTCTCGCAGAATCACTTCGGGCCGGCTCACCTGAAGCTCAAAGCCCTCCCGTCGCATCGACTCGATCAGAACCGCCAACTGCAACTCGCCCCGCCCTGCCACTTCGGTCACTTCCGGCGATGGAGTCGCTCCGATTCTGATAGAGACGTTGCCCAGCACTTCCTTTTCCAGTCGCTCCCTGATCTGGCGGGACGTCAACAGCTTCCCGTCTCGCCCGGCCAGAGGAGAGGTGTTGACTCCGAAAGTCATGCGCAGCACCGGTTCATCCACGTGAAGCCGGGGGAGCGCCACCGGGTTTTCGGGGTCGGCAAGAGTGTCGCCGATCTCGACCTCCGGGAATCCCGCCAGCACGAACAAGTCTCCGGCAGTGCGCTCATCGACATCGACTCGGCGGAGACCCTCGAAGCCCATCAATTGTGTGAGCTTTCGCTTGAGCGGTGGTTCATCGAGGTCGGCGTGACAGAGAGCAACCTGGACACCCGCTTTCAAGGTTCCTTGCACAACCCGTCCAATCGCCAGACGACCGAGGTAGTCCGACGCGTCGAGATTGGTCACGAGGGCTTGCAGCGGCGCCGAGCTGTCGCCGGCCGGAGGCGGGATGTGCTCGACGATGGCATCGAGCAGGGCTGAGAGGTCGTCACCTTCGCCCGGAATCCCTACCCCCTTGATCGACCTGCCGGCTCGAGCGATTGTGGAGATGATCGGAAACTCGATGTGCTGATCCGATGCGTCCAGGTCAAAGAACAATTGGTAGATCTCGTCAATGACCTCTTTCGGGCGAGCGTCCGGTCGATCAACTTTGTTGAGGACCAGAACCGCCGGCAGGTGCAGGTCCAGTGCCTTGGAAAGAACGTATCGGGTCTGGGGTAGCGGGCCCTCAGCAGCGTCGACCAAAAGAAGGACTCCATCGACCATGGCCAGCGCTCGCTCGACCTCACCACCGAAGTCGGCATGCCCGGGAGTGTCGACCAGGTTGATGCGGGTGCCCTTCCACATGACCGAGGCCGCCTTGGCGAGGATGGTGATTCCTCGTTCCCGCTCCTGGTCGGACGAGTCCATGACTCTTTCGATCCGAGTTTCGTGCGACGCGAACACCCCGGTCGCGCCAAGCATTGCGTCAACCAGGGTTGTCTTGCCATGGTCGACGTGCGCGACCAACGCCAGATTTCGAAAAGGGGAACCCGCCATGGGTGCTGTAATGGTACTCGGCCCCGGCGGAACCTTTTGTGGTCCCGGCGGTTTGGATTGGGCTCAGGCGGGGTACCAATCCCCATAGCAATAGAGGAGGAACTCTGTGTCCACTGCCGTAATCATCATCGTCCTTGCCCTCATTTTGGGTGGCGTTGGTCTCGCCGTCGAAGCCCTGCGCTGGGTGCTCATCATCGCAGTGGTGCTATTCGTCGTCGGAGCGATCACCGGGCGTCGGGGGCGAGCCGGGTAACGAGCCCAGACCAGGCAAGTCGCCGATCCCCCGTCGCTAGGCCGGGGGTTCCTTCTATTGGCCGGCGATGACAGTTATCACACCGTCGGCGGTAGTGGCCACGACCGCTCCCGGCACGACGACTAGTTCTCCTCGAATGGGCGACTTGGCGTCAAAGCTCCACAGGACGATGCCGCTGCCCGCATCGATGGCATAGACGATCCCCCCCTGGGTACCGATGTAGAGGATGCCATCGGCCACCACCGGGGGTGTTGTGAAGGGATCGTCGGATAAATATGGGCTATCCCATGGCGAAGGTAGCGCGCCAGGCGGAAGGTCGATTGGCCAGAGTTCAACATCAGTCGAAAGCGCGAGCAAGAGAAGATTCTCCGCCACATAAAGTGTTTCGGGGGTGACCGCGATGCCTTCTCGGCTTGGTCTGACGATGGGATAGGCCGCCGCATATCCGGCAGGCGGACCTCCGCAAGAGCCTGCCGCGAAGGCATAAATCGGTCCCGGCTCCACAGCCACGAAAACCGCGCCGTCGGCGACGACAGGGTGTGTGACGACCTCGACCCTTAGGTCGATCGGTTCCGGGCACAGCGGCTCCCCGGTGTCGGCGTTGACGACATGGAGGGAGCCTTCGCGGCTAGTCAGATACAGGAACCCTTCGAAGTAGGCAGGCGCGGTATTGAACTCAAAGGGCGATTCCACAGCGCCAGGTTCGGTGGCGTCGATTTCATCGGCCGGATAGCGCCACAACCTACTTCCACCTTGGAGATCGAGGGCATGGAGGTAGCCATCAGTTGAGGCGACGAACACCGATTCATCGATGATGAGGGCCGCACCTCTGACTGTGGAATTCGTTGGATATCCCCATATCTCGGCGCCATTCTTGATAGCGCTGTAGGCGTGAACTTCTCCATCGCTGGTCGGAAAAACGATGAGCGGGTCGAGGTCAGTGCTGTCTGGCTGACTGATAGTTGGAGTGGCGCTTACGGGGCTGTCGGTCTGGATGGTCAAAAGGCTCTGGCCGTCGGACAATTCGTATCCGTACAGTCGATTTTCATCGGTCGCCACGTAAAGGTATTTGCCATACGAAACCGGGGAGACCCCGACGACGAAAGACCCACCCGCCGGATTCCGCCAATAGAAGCCCATCAGTTCGCTGAATCCGCCAGCGGTCAGCACCCCCGATCTCCCTTCATCACTTCTGAACGGAACGGTGCCGACAAGTCCCGTTTCCGGCGCTGCGATCTGCGTGTCCTCGAGGGCGGGCGCAGTGGTAGTAGTCGGGCGAGCGGCGGTAGTCGTTGGTGCGGCCACCGGATCAGGAGCGGTCAGGTTGACCACTGTGAAGGCCGCTCCAGTGGCGATGATCGCAACTGCCACCGCTGCGGCCACCCAAGCGAGAGGGCTGAGGCGACGAGGTCGGCGGCGGTGAACTAGCCCCGCGGTACGGCGTTGGGCCGGGCTCAGCACTGTTTCGCCCGACAAGCCTGCCGATTGGAGCGCCTGCGCGATCTTCTCGCGAAGTAGCTCTACCTCTTCCTCGGTGACCTCAGCACCTTCCGCCAGGGCAGCCTCAACATCCGATTGAGTCAGGAAGGAGGGGTACCACTCGGGGGGGCAATGATCGACCAGAGGGCGGACGGCGGCCAACACCGGTGTGGCCAGGGGGTTCTTCCACAAATCTCCGGCTCGTACGGCCTTGGCCGCCTGCACCGGGCTGCCGATCTGAAGTGCAAGGGCGGCAGCCTCGGCTGCCACCTCGGGGTCCTTGTCGCGGGCCGCGCGTGCCGTCATCAGATCGACGGCGGCACCGAGCCAGCGACTCTGAAGCAGGAGGTCGGTTATGTCTTCGGCTCGCCGCCGATTCCAAACGTCGCTCAGTTCTAGTTGAAGTTCCTCGATGCGCAGCCGCCAGCGAATGCCGTCGGCGCCTACCGGGGTAGCCGCCAGAGCCGCTTCGGCTTGGCTTCGAGCATGGTCCAACGAGCCCAGCCCATACAGAGCCCGCGCCATTAGATATCGGCATACGTTCTCCCACGCCGGAAGATTGGCGAGGGCCAGGTCCAGCGCCGCTTCGGCACCTTCTCGCGCCTGGTCCCAGTTCTCGAATAGCAGGCCACCTTCGGCCCGGGCGATGTGGGCGATGAACTTCGGAGCCATCGCTCCGGCCGAGTCGGCCATCTCGTGGGCTCGTTCAATCGCGGTCAGGGCCAGATCCGGGCGGCCAATTCCGAACAAGGCCCGGGCCCAATAGGCCTCCTTGTCGGCTTGGGACGCTTGACCTTCGAGGGACTGGGCTTCTTCCCGCAGGTGGGCGAATCCAGCCTCGGCGGCCCTCATCTGCCCCTGATCAAGATCGACCCAGGCCTGGTTGAGGCGGCCGTAGAACCGCTGCGGTCGGGAACCGTGACTAACGAGGAGCGAATTCCCTTTTCCAAGGGCAGCCTCGGCTTCGTTCGCAAAGCCCAGCCGGCTGAGTTCGCGGCCGTGAAAGGTCAGGAGGGATCCCAACTTCGCCAAAGTGTTTTCTTCAACTGCGGCGAGCTCAGCCAGCGCGACCCATCGTTCCGCCTCCTGGGGATGTTGGAGGTCGTCGGCCACCGACGCCGCGAATCCAAGCGCATCGACCAATTCCTCACCTTGCAGCTTCGTAAGGGCTGTTTCGATGGAGCTTCGAGCGGCCTGCGACTCACCCTTTGATCGATAGAGACGGGCAAGGTGGAGACGGACCCGGCCCTCTAACTCGCCGCCGTCGAGCTTGGCCTCGGTCAAGGCTTGAACGGCGAGTTCGAGGAGGTCCAATCGCTCCATGTCTGCGAGCTTGGCGGACGGATCGGTGGCGGCCTCGGCCAGCATCCGCCAGGCTCCGGCGAATCGGCCGGCTACAGCCAGCAATCGGCCGATGTCGCCGCGGTCGCCGCCTTCGACCGTCATCGCATCGGCGAGATGTCCCGCCATATAGGCGGCCACCGCCGGGCTCAGCGCGGCTCTCGCGTCGCCCACGTAGCTGTAGCCACTGGCAGATTCTTTGAGCATTCCGTCGGCCACCAATCGGGCGCCGGCCGCCATGATCTCCTCGGGAGAGCTTTCCAGAGCTGCAGCTGCGATCCCTACAGGGACCGGAATACCGGCTGCCCGTACTAGGGAGAGGAGATCGGGTCCGGCCTCGCGAGTCTCCATGCTCGAAATATACGTCTTCGTACGGATCACCGCTCAAATCCTCCTGCTCCTCTTCAGGATGGACGAGAGCGCTCGGAGAATTCTCGGAACCCGCTCAAGGCGACCAACCCCCGGACCGTGCCGGGTCAGACGGGAGTCTCGGGTCCTGGAGAAAAGGAGGGCCCATGCCCTGGGACGATGAGGCCGGCCGCTTTGAGCACCCGAGATCGACCTTGATGAAGCGCCTCGCGGTCGGTGGCGTAGGGATCTTCCGGCGGCCCCGAGCTGTAGAACCAGAGGTGGGTGAATGCCACCAGGCCCTGCTCGGTGCCGACAAGTGTCGTGATGTCTTGAGGGGTATGTCCCGGCGTTTCCCACAGCATGACCGACGGCGACACCAGGAAACCTTCGGCCGGCCGGCTGTCCCAGTCTTCGTGGTGGTACACCGCCCAATGATCGTGGACCCTGGCGTTGGCGAACATGCCGACGTTGATGGTGTGATCGGGATGGTGATGGCTGATGACGACATCAGTGATCTGGGCGGGTTCGAAACCGAGTTCGAGCAGCGGACCGGAGATGGCCGCCTGCGAAGGGGCCATGCCCGGATCGACAACGATCAGTTGATCGTGATCGACGATCAGGCTGACGGAGGATCGAACCCCCGGGCTTCCCGAACCGACCTGGAGGACGTGCCAGGTAGCGTTCGATTCGGGGGTCTTCTCAACTGCAACAGCCATGTTCACCTCGCTGCCAAAAGGACCGGGCCTTGATTGCGCTTGATCGACAAAGAGGCAACACCGGCCGCAACCGCCAGGGCGCCTGCGAGCCGGGGTTGAGACCAGACGAACCGGTTCGGTTTAGATGGTTCACCTGCCGCGGTGCCTCGCGCACCCCCCTCGATCGCCCAAAGCGGCGATCGGTCCCCCCGCAAGCGGGGGGACAGGCCGCTGTGGCTCGCGCACCCTCCTTGGTCGCCCAAAGCGGCGATCGGTCCGATCGAGGTTCTTTGTTCCGTCATTCTTCGGCCCCCTGGTCGTAACAAAGAACCTTGACCCCGCAAGCGGGGGGACAGGCCGCAGTGCATCGCCCAGTGTGCCGGCCAGTGAAACAGCACTGCGGGAGATTCCGATGTCGTCTTCCATGGCCAGGCTTGCGGAGTCATTCGACCAGCACCCTGGCGAGCTCGGCGGGCCGCGACAACCAGGGCGAGTGGCCACCGGCCAGCTCCACCGCGTCAACTCCGAGGCGATCCTTAGATACCCGCCTTCCCCAGGCTGGCTTCACCACTCGATCGTCGGTGCAAACCACCGAAATGATTTCGTCGGCTCGCCAGTCCTCGAAGTCGGCGACCTCGGTCCACAGGCTTCGTTGGAAACGGAGCCGGCTGAGAGCGAGTTCAGCAGCCTCCGTCTCGCAATCATGGAACAGGGCTCGCATTGCCCCGGCCCGGCTGAATCGGAAGAGGCCGCCTTGGAATTCGAGATCCTCGTTGCCCAGGTGGCCGTCCCGATCGGCGTCGACAATGGCGAGGTCGGCCAGGCTCATTCGCGGCGAGGCGATGATTCCTGCGACAAAGACCAACCTCCGGGTCCGAACCCGTTCGGCAACGACGGCCGCGGTCAGAGCACCGAGGGAATGCCCAACCACGATCAGATCATCCGGCGACGGTGGTAGAGAGGCGACTGCTTTCTCCACGTATACCGTCAATCCGGATTGAGGGTCGTCGCAGGGAAGGTCGACTGCGATCGGCCGGTGTCCCGATTCCGACAGATGCGACGACACCTCGTCCCAGCACCAGGCACCGTGACAGGCTCCGTGAATCAAGAGGACGTCGGACATCAGCTCTCTACTTGGATCCCTGAATCGAGCAGCGCTGCTCCATAGGCCTGGAGGAATCCCTCGGGACCACGCACTTCCATTGTCGCCTCGCTCGCCGATTCGATGGTCAGGGAGCGCTCAACATCGGGATGGAACCGTAGGCGCGTCGCCAGGTACTCATCCCAGATCCCGGCCACTTCGTCGTCCCAGGTCAAGGACGCCAAGATTCCGCCGGGCACGGATCGGGCGCCTTTGACCTTAGACATCACTATGTCACCCATCTCCTCGGCTGCAATCAACTCGCCGTCATCATGACCGCCGACTTTGTCGAGGAACGGAAAGTCGGCGGGATCGATGGTCAGTCTGGCCATGGGTTTCAACTCAGAGGTCGAAGCCCACTCATTGGAGGCCGGCCCGCCGGGATAGAAGGGGATAGGTTCGAACTCGGCTCGAGAGAGGACGTAGAGCGTGCCGGTTCTCCAGATGTCGCTTCCAACGAAATCCTTGTGAACGGTGAAGCGATACAGATCGACGGGATTGCCCGACCGGTCGGGCCAGGTCATGGCGCCGTTGCGGATCGAGCCCTTGAGTTTGGGCCGGTCGATCACGGCGAACCACATCGCCCAGAGGCCGTACGGAGTTCCATACACTGCCGCCCGGTTTCCGGTTCCGCCCTGATCCATGATTTCCACGGAGTTCCGCCTCGGAAGGAAGGAATCGAGGTGAGGGAGTGGCGATCCGTGGAAGATGAATTGGCCCTGCCTCGAAAGCCACTCGACGAAGCGCCACTTCGGCCATGGATGTTGCCATTCGATCTTGCGGCCGTCGCGATGTTCGAGGATGTGGTCGGCCAGTTCTCGATAGAGGTTCTCTTCGCCCGCTTGCCACTCGAACCCTTCGAGTCGGAGTCCCCGGCCGGACGTGCTCGTGGTCGCGTCGTCGGCCCTCACGAAGTCGATGACTCCGCCGAGTCGACCTCCCGGGGTCGGGTCGCCATCGTCGAAATCGACCGTGGCTCCCCCCAGCTGGCTACCCACCACGACATAGGAGTTGTCGGAACCGACCAATCCGGCGGCCAATTCCTCCGGCACTCCTTCCAGTCGCACCAAGACTCGATCGTCGACGACCGACACCAGCATCGGCTCGAGCCCGAGCAGGTAAGTGCCGACGAGGCGTTGCGGACTGCTCATACCGCCGGGAGCTCGAGTGACCGTTTTCCGGCGGCACGTTCCAGGTGGTCGAGAAAGGCGACTACAGCCAGGCGATCCTGGGCCGCAGGGCGCGTCACTGCGATCACCTGACGGGTCGGGCCTGACAAGGGGAGGAGGCGAACCTCGGCAGGCAGCCGGGTCAAAGCCAATGCCGGGAGTATGGCGCAGGCATCGACCGATGCCACCAGCTGCAATGTGACTTCGAAGTTGTCGACTTCGTAGTGCACGCGCGGTTCGAATCCGGCCGATCGGCAGATGGCCCGCACCGCCCTGCCGCACTCACTGGTTTCGAGCGGCGCCGCCACCCAACGATGTCCACTGGCATCCGAGAGTTTCCGGATATTCGACTTGGCCGGCACTGCCAGGTAGAGCGGTTCGTCGAGGATCTTGCGCTTGTTGAGACCCTGGTGCCGGCTGTGAGGCACGTGCTTATAACGCTGATCAACCGCAACATCGAGGGCGCCGAGTCGCAGTTCGCGGGCAGCGTCGTCATGTCCCAACTCGACGAGGTGCAGGACAACTCCGGGGTGTTCGACGGCCAGGCTTTGGAAGGTGTCGGGTATGAGGGCCGCCATCACACTGGGAAGAGCACCGACCATGACCTTGCCTGCGACCTCGCCCGTGGCCTCGGATACCGCGGTTGTAGCTCGCTCGACCGCATCGAAGACAGCGGGGGCGTGATCGACCAATACCCGGCCGGCCGGCGTCAGGGCGACGTTGCGACCCTGCCGCTCGAGCAGGGGAGTCCCGATCTCCTCTTCGAGGATCGAGAGCTGCTGGGAGATAGCCGACGGCGTATAGGCCAGGGCCTCGGCGGCAGCCGTGATGGTGCCGCGCTCGGCGACCTCTCTTAGAAAGCGGAGTCGTTTCAGGTCAAGCATGATCGTGAAGTATACATGAAGTGTCGAGTAAGTATTATGCGCTAGACGTTAATGATCCAACGCGGTAGAAATACATGAAGCCCAAGGAAGGATCTCACGGTGGAACTGATAATCGCTCTGTCGCTGCTAGTCCTGATCGGTCTCAGTGGTGCCCTAGCCGGTGCCGATAGCCGGGATGGATCCGACTGGCGCAGCCGCTGATCATGAACAGCTATTTGCTGGAGTTGTTGGCCAACGAAAAGGCCGAGTCCTGGCAGCGCCAGGCTCGGGCGGCTAGAGGGTTGAGGCCTTCGAGATCGGCAGCACCCGCGCCGGGCCGACGATCGAGTCGGCATCGTTTCTCACTCAACGGTGCTTGCGAGGCGACGCCTCTCGTCGACTGCCGGTAGTTCCGGTTCCGGTTCGGCCCGATCGGAATCCAAAGCCTCTTTGAGCAACGCGGCAAGCCGGTCACGCTCTAGCGGGATTCCGTGATCGAACATCTCCTTCAGTTGTTGCATCGCTTCCGGAGGCTGTTTGGCCTTGGCCTTCTGAAACCGGTCATGCACGACTGCTCCACCCTCGACCGGTTCGATCTCGTGAGTCGAGATCACAACGAAACCCCCGGGAAGCGTCGCCTTCGACGTGTAGTAACGAGGCGGTCGCCAATCGATGAACTCCTGGAGGATCACGTCGTCACCATGCATGCAATGGTTGAGTGTTCCCTGCCTGCGTCGCCCGGTCGGATCCAGTTGGTCGACCCGATCAAGACCCATTCCCCATTGCGCCCTCAGAACCGGGGACGAGATGTATTCCCAAACCAATTGGGCAGGAGCCGGGAGGAAGGCCGAGTAACTGAACGCAGCCTGCTTGTCGGTGACGTAGACCTGCTTGCTGTCACGATGGGTCTGCCAGGCGTGTTCCAGATCGAGAACCCACCCTCCGACTTCGCCGACGTGCTCGTAAGCCTCGACCTGCCGGTGCATGCCCAGGGTAACGGGATCGAGATCGGTCAGGTCCATGCAAGAGTCGGTGATGAAGACATAGGCAGGTTCGGAGATCGTGTTCTTGAGAAGACGGTGAACGACGATCACATCGCTGCCGACCAGTTCGGACCTTCCTGCCACCTTTTGCATGACAATTGATCCATGGTGGGCGACGAGCTTGAGGTTCAGGTTTGGAATGAGAGCACAGGCGTTGCACTCGCAAGTTGAGGCTTGCTGGATCGAGAGGAGACGTTGACGGAATGCGAAGTAGCAGCCTTCGATCGCATCCATCAGGATCGAACCATCGATCTGATCGGTGAGGGCGTAGACGAAGGCGGCGTCCCCCTCGAGCTTGGAAAGCTTGAACCCCGGTCTCAAAGCCTTGACGACGGTCGTCATCAGGTCGGCGAGGATGTCGTGGGCGTGCTCCAACTCGACCCCCGCCAAATACTCCGTGTAACCCGAGATGTCGGCGATGATCAAGCAGGCCCGTGTGGTGTCGGCCATTTGCAGGCGAAGTCTACGAACTCAACCTTTAGCGCGCCGCGGCCTTCTTGTAACGGTTGATCGCCAGCGGAATGAAAATCGCCAGGATCACGACAATCCAGATCACTGAGACAAGCGTTGCGTTCTGCATAGGCCACGCCTCCGGAGGCGGAAAAGCAGGATTGGTATTGCCAAACAACTCCCTGACCGACTGGGCGAGGGCTGAGACCGGATTCCAATTGGCAAAAACCTTCAGCGCCGCCGGGAAGTTGTCGGTCGGAACAAAGGTGTTGGCGATGAAGGTCAGGGGAAAGATCACAATGAATGATGCGTTGTTGACCACCTCGACGCTTTTCACGGACAATCCCACCGTCGCCATGATCCACGAGAAGGCGTAGGCAAATCCGAGGAGTAGCCCGAAACCGGCGAGAGCCTCGAGAACAGACGAGCGGATCCTCCAGCCCACAAGGAGGCCGGTCCCGGCCATGATCAGCACCACCAGCAGATTGTTGAGAAGGTCGCTAGTGGTTCGACCGATAAGGACCGCCGACGAGGAGATCGGCAGAGACCTGAATCGCTCGATGATCCCCTTCTTGATGTCGTCGGCCAGACCGGATCCAGTGATGGTCGCTCCGAAGATGACGGTCTGCACGAAGATGCCGGGAATCAGGAATTCGCGGTACGAGATGCCCGGGACCACCACCGCGCTACCAAAGATGTAAGCGAACAGCAGCACGAACATGATCGGCTGGACCGTCGAAAAGACCAGGAGGTCGGGCAAGCGTCCGATCTTCAACAGGTTCCGTTTGGTCATGACGGCCCCATCGGCGAGAGCCTGGGTGAGATTGCTCACGAGCGAGCATCTTTCTCGGGCTTGGCCCTGTCAGTCTTGGCCTTCTTGGGCTTTCCCGGTTCGGGTTCCGGTTCAACTCCATCCTCTGCCGCGTGTCCGGTGAGGGTCAAGAACACATCGTCGAGCGTCGGTCGACGGAGCCCGAACTCAAAGGGGACGATGCCGAGTTCGTCAAATGCGCGGACCGCTTCGAACAACGCCACCCCTCCATCGCTCACCCCCACGATCAGGTGCCGGGCATGGTGATCTATGTCGACGTTGCCCATGCCGATCTGGGTCAGAACCTGGGCAGCTTTTTCGATGTCGGCCGGCGTCTTGACGACGAGTTCGAGGCGCTCTCCGCCAACCTGGCGCTTGAGCTCCTCGGACGTGCCCTCTGCGATCACATGGCCGTGGTCGATGACTGCGATCTTGTCGGCCAGCTGGTCGGCCTCATCGAGGAAGTGAGTTGTGAGGAGAAGTGTGGCGCCTTCCCGGACGAGTTCGGAGATGACGGTCCAAAGGTCGATCCGGCTGCGGGGATCGAGCCCGGTGGTGGGCTCGTCGAGAAAGATCACTTTTGGCTTGGCAACCAGGGCACCCGCCAGGTCGAGACGGCGGCGCATGCCACCCGAGTAGGTCTTGACCTGCCGCCCGCCTGCTTCGTCGAGGTCAAACCGCTCCAACAGTTCGGTAGCGCGGGCGCGGCTGGCCGGTTTACCCATGTGATAGAGCCGACCGACCATCTCGAGGTTCTCAAACCCGGTGAGGTTCTCGTCAACGGCTGCGTACTGACCGGACAGGCCGATGGCCTTGCGAAGTTCTTGAGCCTGGCTGAAGACGTCAAAGCCAGCCACGGTGGCCCGTCCCGTGTCGGCCTTGAGGAGAGTGGTGAGGATGCGGACGGTGGTTGTCTTTCCGGCGCCATTGGGGCCGAGAAGTCCCATCACGGTTCCTTCGGGAACGGAGAGGTTCAGCCCCTCGACCGCGATTACTTCACCGTACCGCTTGGAGAGCCCTTCGACGACTATTGCATCAGACATGAACCGAGAACCCTAACCACGGCAATCAATTACCCGGATCGAGTTTCGGGCCGGTATTCGCGTCAGGGTGTCGTGACGGCGCCTGCGGACTGGAGGGCCGGATCTGGCTGCTGGCTGGTTCCCGGCGTTCTTGCTGCCCTCGTTGTCTTGCGCCTTGACCCGGTGAGAAAGCGGTACGAGGTTGCGAAGAGCGTGATGCTGATGATGAGCGTCGATGTCACCCGGTACCAGGGTGTGCTGGCATCAACCCCGGCGGCCGCGGCATGCATGTTGGTCACGAAGAACAGCACGAAGCTCAGATAGTGAACACCGGTCTCGGCTTGGCCGTTGTGCGCCAGCTAGCCGAGGCGGCAGGTGGATCGGCCCGGCTCGAACCGGCGTCCCCAAGCGGCCTCACAGCGATCGCCTCTCTGCCGGTGGTCGCAAGTTAATTTCAACCGACTGACGTCAGAGTGCCTTCCATACCGCCGTTGAAGTGGCCCTCGATCGCACAGATGATCTGGTAG
>JANMST010000163.1:0-5143 GCA_031389635.1 Acidimicrobiia bacterium
CAGCGGCGTGCCGATCGAGCGGATCCGACCTCCCAGGTCCTCGCTCCCGAGCCGGCGCGACACGATATGGATCGCCAGTACGACGACGCTGGCGACGACAGCACTGATCAGTAGCTGAATGAAGATCTGGTTGGCCGTGACTGTGGCTCCGGTCCACTCCTGGACATCGATGAACTTCCCGAGTGGGAACCAGTTAAGAGCGAATCCGAACAGCCAGAGCATCAAGATCGCGAACCAGGGGTAAAAGACTGTGTATCCCGCCACACCTCCAAGGGTCAGGGCGGTCTCAAATGATCGGCCTCGCTTCCAGGCCATGATCTTGCCGAGCCCGAACCCGAGGTAGTAGGAAAGAAGGGTTGCTGTGAGAAACAGCGTCACGGTCCGGGGCAGTCGTTCGAGGATCAGTTGGCCAACGGTGTTGGGGTACTGGGTGAAGGACAGGCCGAGGTCACCCTGGAAGAAATTCACTACGTAGTTGAAGGTCCGACCGAGCAATGGCTCGTCCAATCCGAGTCGCTCCCGGAGCATCTCTTGTGCCTCGGGTGGGAGCTGAGGATTTGCGATCAGCTGCTGCGATATGTCGCCCGGCTGAGCCTCGAGAAGGAGATAGAGAAGGGCAAGGAAAAGCGCCAGAAGGAGGAGGCCTTGAATGAGGCGCTTGCCGACATATTTGAGCATCGCAGTTCGCTCCTTAACGGCGTCCGAGGCTTAACAGATCGATCGGTTGAGCTTACGGCGCGATTGACGCGGTTGGGGGCGGAGCGAACTCCGCCCCCCAATACGCATCATCAGTGACCGCTGAGGATCACTTGGCGGCCTGGACGTTCCCCTGCATTCCCGAAAGGAACTGCAGACCCGACAGGGTTTGGGTGAACGGGAAGCTCACATTCGCCTGCCGGTAGAACTCGAGAATGCCGGTATCGAAGAGGAGGATGTACGGCTTCTCGGTAAACAGAATCTCTTCCATTTGCCACATGAGGTCGTAGGCCTCTTCCTCGGTCTGGGCGGCCAGGAACTGCTCAACGAGTGCGTCGTACGCATCGCTGTGGAATCCAGGGGCGTTGTCGCCACCGTTCAACAGCGTGTCGTTCGGTCCGTACCAGAAGGCGGAGTGGTAAGTCGGCAGAGCCGGATTACCAAGCGACCATCCCAGGATGAACATGTCGAAGTCCAGCGTGTTCTCAGCGGTGGGCGTGTAGACCGCATCAACGATGGCGTTGAAGTCGGTCGGGTTCGCTTCGGCTTCGAAACCGAGCTGGTTCAACCAGGTCTCGATCCAGATCGAGTACGTCGCCCGCAGCGGGTCGTAACCAGGGCCCGGGGCCATGATCTCGAGCTCGGGGATCGCGTTGCCGTTGAGGGTGATTCCAGAACCCGCGATGATCGTTACGCCGGCCTCGTCCATGGTCGGTTCGACTTCCCATGCGAACCCGGCACTACGGAGAAGCTCGACGGCTTCCGTGAGGCGTTCGGAGGTGGGCTTGCCGGCATACTCGGACGCGAAAGTCTCGGCTACTTCAGCGTTGTACCACTTGGTGTTGCCCTCAGGGACGGTGGCGTACAAGGGGAAGGCCACGCCCTGGAGGACGTTATTGGCCATGAACTCCTTGTCGATCATCAGCGCCAGAGCGTCACGGAACTCCGGAATCGACATCGGCTCTTCTCGCATGTTGAAGGCCAGGTAACGGAAGCCGTTGGTGGGGTTGACCACCGCGGTCAGATCCGTATTGCCTTCGACCTGGGCGAGAAGACCACGCTGCATCCCAAGGGGGTTCAGCAGATAGTCGACTTCGCCGGCTGCAAGGGCCAGCACTGCGGCATCCTGCCCGCCGTAGAGCGAGAAGATCGACTCGGTGGCATAGGGACCCACCGTGTAGATCACATTCGATTCCCCGGTCTCGACCGGGACACTCGAGGTGATTTCGCGACCCTTGTCGTAGTAGGTGTCATTGGACACGTTCCGGGCGAAGGCACCCTCCTGACGTTCGGCGAAGACCATGGGGCCACCCGAGACGTCAACGCCGGTACCCACTGCTCCATAGAGAGAGGCGGCCGGGTCTTCGCTGGCGCGCGCTTCCTCGACCGCGTCGGCCCAAACATGGGCCGGCATGATCGGCGCCACTATCCCAACCTGATGCGGCCAAACCGCAAGGCCGGGCTGGCTGTTGAACACGAACTTGACCGTGTAGTCGTCGACTGCCTCAACGGCGGTCAGGCCCACGGCGTCCGGATTCTCTTCGCTGGCAAGAGGGTACGCTTCGAGCCAGCTACCGCCGAGCGCGAAATCGCGCACGGCCTCGTAGGTGAAGACGATGTCGCCTGCCGTGATAGGGGTTCCATCGGACCAGGTCGCGTCTTCACGCATCGGTACTTCGATAGCCCATCCGTCGCCTTCAGCGGCACCGGTCGGGACCTCGGCGCTGGCAGCGATGTCAGAATCGAGTTCAAGGCCGGGATAGTTGATTGTGTACAGGGTCGGCTTGGTCGGATTTAGGACGTACTGGTTCCACACGGTTCCCGCCGGGTCCATATAGGCCCAGAAGTTATCGGTGGTGGTGTCCTGGAAGATACCTAACCGATAGGTGAACCCTTCCGTTGATCCTCCGGCTGTGGTGGTGGTTTCCTCACCGCCAGCAGCTGTGGTGGTGGATTCCTCACCGCCAGCAGCTGTGGTGGTGGTTTCGTCCCCACCAGACTGGCAAGCAGCCGCAACCAAGGCAAGCATGGTTACGAGGACAAGCCAGCGCCAACGGACGAGCTTGTTAGAAGCTCTCAAGTTTTCCTCCCGTTTTTGTGTTCCGTTTCTTTGGGCCGGGTCTGTGAACAAATCCCCAGACCGGCCTCACCGCAGGATACCTAGGCAGTTATCCAGACGGCAACCGACCGGTAACGGCGTTGACCGGCGGTCATTGTGTTATGCACGCAGTGTATGAAGCATGTCGCCCCTACTGGCAGGAAAGTTTCCCGGGCACCTCGATCCCCTCGATCGGTGCTCGTTCGGGTCCGAGCCCGGTTTTCGCGGGTTCCGGCAGGGTGATCTAGGCGACCAGGCCCGCTGGGGGGGCGGTAGCGGATGGAAAGGCAACTACCGGGTCCGCCGCCGGCAGCGACAGGCTGAACATGACCTTGCTCTGGTCGTAGGAGTAAGACAGGGCTCCACCCATCCGGATTGCCAGGTCGCGTGACACGAACAAGCCAAGGCCCAGGGTGTCGGGTTGGCCGGGGTTGCTTCCCTTAACAAAGGGATCGAACAGCCTTGCCAATCACGCCCGTCGGAACAGGATCACCGTCATTGACAATCTCGACGGTGGTGAGATCCCGTGTTAGAGCCGCCCGCACCCCGATTTCCGAGACGGCGAACCGGTTGGCGTTCCGAATCAGGTTGCGAATGATCTGGCGAATCCTGATTGCGTCACCAGTGCACAAACCAAGCCCCCCCACGCTTATCGAGATTCTGGCCGGACGCTCGATCCCGTCGGGGGCGATCCTCCAACTCCCAGAGCGTGACCCCAAGGTCGTAGAGATGGATCCCCAGCCGCAGTCGTCGAAGTCGATGGCTCGAGCGGTGCCTTTGTGGAACAGGAAATTTTCGTAGTGCAGATCGCCGTGAATAAGCCCAAACATGCCGGGTTGTGCTCCGAGTTCGTTCGTGGTCGTCCACACCCCCTCGAGAGCTCGGGCAATGACCAAGCCGGCGGTCGGAGACACGAGGTCGGTCACCAGCTGCAGGCACCTCTCGGCGTCCGGTGGCGTCGGATGCTCGCCGCCGGCGGCCAATTCGGCCGGGCCGACGACACTCTCGCGCTTGCCGGGCGTCGTCAGTGCGTCGAGCCGGGGACGGGCAAACCCGGTTGGGGCTGTCCACCCATCCGCATGAAGTTGGAGTGCGGCCTCCAAGGCACCGACCCGGCGGAGATGGCCCGGGGTCAAGCGCTCGTCGACGAAGCGGCCCTCGATGCGAAGGGCTGAATGGGACACCCCGAACGTGGGAGGCGATCAACCCGGGGAACGGCGTGTAGCCCCAGAATCCGGCTGCTCTTGACCGACCTCGAGGCCGTCCCAAAACGGCTGCTGTCCAATCGTGCTGCCCACCGGGCCCGAATAGCTGCCGGTCTGAACGCACGAGACCCGGAGAGGCCCGTCGTGGGTGTCGGTGAACCAGGGGGGCTGGTCGACCGGAATACTGACGTGGAGCTCACTGTTTCGGACTTCGCACATTGCAGCCGATTGCGCGCGGGAGCTCCAGTGCAGTAGGTAAAACGGAAACCACACCCCGGTATCGAGCGTGTCGCCAGTGAACCGCTCATCGAGATCCAGATTCGGGCTGACCATCCCCGAATGTACCAACGGCGCCCCTGGACAGTGCCGGGCGAGTCGCCTGGTCAGCATCCAAGAATCATCATCAGGTTTAGGGCAGCACCAGGGCGGGTACATCCAAGGCGTGACAACTCTCTTGCAGCCGTTCTCTCGATGGCCGGTCAAGGCAAAGCATGAACCAGAGATCTCCCCGAGGTACATCCATTGTGCGGAGGATGCCGAGTCCGATCCATCTAGCTCGGCTTGGGGGTCAAGCCCCATTGAGAACTATCTCAAGCCGAGGACTCCGATGAGACCGAGCGTGATCGGCTGACCGGCGCCAATAGCCATTCTGGCGCGCCAAACCCGTGCCAGGGTGCGGGTTGGACGAGCCAAAACAGTGGGTGGAAGTGGGCACGGCCCGCCCATTGCCCGTCAGCATCCTCAAGGATGTTTGGCTACCTCTTGAAAGTTGGGACCGCTCAGGACGCCATCGAGCCGGCCGTGATTTCGGCGTGAGGCAGGGGTATGGACAGGTCGAATGTGACGAGGCCCTCTGCATACCTGTAGGTGAGATCGCCACCAACCATGCGGGCGAGGTCCCGGGCTACTGAGAGCCCGAGTCCGATCGATTCCGGTTGGCCCAGGACGGTTCCCTTTTCGAAGGGTGTAAACATGATTTCGGCGACCTCGGTGGGGATTGCATGACCATCGTTGATGAATTCGACGTTGATGAGGTTCGATGATTGGTGAGATCGGATGGTGATGGTTGTGAGGGCGTGTTGGGTGGCGTTTCGGATGATGTTGCGGACGATGTGTTGGATTCGCCCCAGGTCGCCGAGGCATG
>JANMST010000459.1:0-20238 GCA_031389635.1 Acidimicrobiia bacterium
GGATGTTGTCGAAGGGCACTGGCATCGACCGGCCGACCTATGACTTCACCCGCCACCTCAGGGCGGACGCGACTGATCGAGTCGAGCCGGCCCCGGTGATCATCGTCGAAGGGATCCTGGTGCTGGCTGATCGGGACCTCCGCCAGCACCTCGACCTCAAGATCTATGTCGACACCGACCCCGACGTCCGCCTCGCCCGGCGCCTGGGCCGCGACATCGAAGAGAGAGGCCGTACGACACCTTCGGTTTTGGAGCAGTACTTCGCATTCGTTCGCCCGATGCACCTTGAGTTTGTCGAGCCGTCCAAACGCTATGCCGACCTGATCATCCCAGACGGATACAACCCGGCGGCCGTGGCGACAGTGATCGACATGATCAGGGCCTATCTGGCCGGGAGGCACCCCTCCATATACTCGTCTTCACCATGATCAATTCGGTATCCGATGAATAGACCGAGCGTTGCCATTATCGGGTTCGGTGCCATGGGCAGGGCGCTGACCACCGGAATGCTGGCTGCCGGGTGGGCACCGGAGCAGCTTTCGCTTGCTATCAGGCGACCCGAGCAGGTTGAGGCCCTGGCCGCCGAGACCGGAGTGGCGGTGAGTCTCGATCCACGCCAGGCGTTGGCAGGGCGCGAAGTGATCGTGGTGGCGGTGAAGCCCCGCGACGTCTCCATCCTTCTCGACAGTATCGGCTCGGCAATCACGGTCGAGCAGGTGGTCTTGTCGATCGCGGCCGGAGTGCCGACCTCCACGTTCGAGAAGGCTCTGGGCGAGGTGCCGGTGGTGAGGGCAATGCCGAACACCCCGGCGCTCGTGGGTGAAGGCGTGACCGGAATCGCGGCCGGTCGCTTTGCCACCGAGGCCGACGTGGCCAAGACCCGCGTCATCCTGGAGGCGGTGGGGTCGGTTCGGGCCATGGATGAGAGCCTCCTCGACGCCGTCACCGCCGTCTCCGGTACCGGACCCGCCTACGTCTTCCTGCTGGCCGAAGCGCTGACCGAAGCGGCGGTTCGCGAGGGATTGCCCAGAGATGTCGCCGAGTCTTTCGTTCATCTAACGATTCGGGGCGCTGGCCATCTTCTGACCGAAACCGGACAGGGCCCTTCCGAGTTGCGCTCGCAGGTGACATCGCCGGGTGGGACCACTGCCGCAGCCATGCACGTTCTCGAGGAGCGTGGCTTTCGGGCTGTGGTGGAGGATGCGGTCAGGGCGGCAGCTCAACGCGCGAGGGAACTCGGCGCCGGGTGAGCGCCTTCTCCCGGATGGTGGTTGCCGTCGCCGAATCGGCCCCCGTCCGATCGACGTTCACAAACACCAGGGCGGGAAAGGCATTGGTCAGGCGCTTCGTGGCCGGTGACACCCTGGCCGAGGCGATTGAGGCCGCGCAGAGGCTCAACCGTCAAGGGATGAAGGTGTCCCTCGACCTCCTCGGAGAGGAAGTCCATTCCGCCGATGAGGTAGAAGCCGCCCTGGCCAATTATGTCGCCTGCCTCGATGAGATCGCGGGTAGTTCGATCGACGGGAATGTTTCGATCAAGCTGACCCAGCTCGGTCTTGCTTTCGATCCCGATCTGGCCCGGGCAACACTCGACCGGCTGGCCTCCTCGGCAGCCCGGCTCGGCCTGACTGTGACGATCGACATGGAGGACTCGACCTATACCGGCCAGACGGTCGACATGTACGCCGACGCCCAGCCAAAGCACGGCAACCTCGGGCTGGCCCTGCAGGCTTACCTCTTTCGGACCCCGGACGATCTTGTTCGGCTTATGCCGCTCGGAGGCCACATCCGGATTTGCAAGGGCGCCTACGTCGAGCCGGAGTCGGTGGCGTTCACGTCGACATCGGAGGTTGATGCAGCCTTCGCTCGGCTGCTGAACTTGCTGATGGGATATGAAGACGTCACGCCCGCAGTGGCCACACACGACCCCAAGTTGATCGAGTTGACTCGCCAGTTGGACCACCAGCGTGTCCAACCGTTCGAGTTCCAGATGCTCTACGGGGTTCGGCCTCAGGCCCAGAAGGAGTTGGCGGGGGCCGGCTACCCGGTTCGTATCTACGTCCCTTACGGATCGAGGTGGTACCCCTATCTGGTTCGCCGCCTCGCCGAGCGGCCCGCCAACCTCGGCTTCTTCCTGCGAGCCCTGGTCGGCAGGTAGGGACAGAGCGGGCCGGGTGGTACCCCGGTCGACCGTCTAACTTTCCATCATGCCTATCGACTTCACCCTCCCCGATCAAGACGGAGAACCGGTTTCCGCCGCCGACTTCCGGGGAAAGAACCTGATCATGTTCTTCTACCCGGCGGCGATGACGGCTGGGTGCACGACGGAAGCATGCGACTTTCGCGACAATTACTCCTCTCTCCAAAAGGCCGGCTACGAGTTGGTCGGAGTTAGTCCCGACGCTCCGTCTCGCAACGCTGCCTTCAAGGAGAAGGAAGGTTTGCCTTTCCCACTTCTGTCTGATGAGGACCACGCTCTCGCCGAGGAGTTGGGAGCCTGGGGCAAGAAGATGTCGTACGGCAAGGAATCGATTGGCTTGATCCGTTCGACCTTCGTTCTCGGACCCGCTGGTGAACTTGCCCGCGAGTACCGAGGAGTCAAAGCCAAAGGCCACGTCGCCCGCCTCACTCAAGATCTCGGAGTCTGATGCGCCGCGCCGTTTCGGCTCTGGCCTGGGCAATAGTTGCCTTTGGCTTCGTCGCCCTTCCGGCGTTTGGACAAGCGTCCGATGAGATCTCCGACGAACTCGACTTTCGCAGCTATTACATAGAGGAAGGCGCGCCCATCTCGATCAATGAGATGGAGATGCTGGTTGGCTCTCATCCCGGTATCTATTTCGTTGCTCTGGCCGGACCCGCCATCAATGGAGCCGACCAGCTGGCGGCCGAGTTGCTCGAGACGGTCGGAACTGGAACCGTTTTGGTGCTTACTCCGGATGAGGTGGGCGCCGTCAGCTCCGAGCACGACGATGCGACGTTGGGTGAGGCCCTTGACGTCATGATTGCCCAGGAGGATCCCTACTCGGCGGAGTTCGGGCAGTTTGCCGATGCATTGCCAGGCGGTTTTCCCTGGTTGGCGGTCATCGCGATCGGCATCGTTGGTCTCATCGGCTTCAGTCTCTGGCGGAGTGGACGTCGCCAGAAGGCAGTCCAGGCTTCTCGCCTCGAGGAAGCCCGAACCGAGATTCGGCACCAGATGGATGTGATCGCCGATCAGATAGTCAAACTGGCCGATGACCCCCGGACCGAGAAAAGTCCGGAGGCGCTGAGTCACTACCGGGCTGCCTCGGAGACGTTCTCGCAAGCCGAAAGCCGCCTCGTGGCCGCCACCACCCTGGCCGCGCTGGAAGACCTGTCGGATGACCTCGATCGGGCCCGGTGGGATCTCGAGGCAACGACGGCCCTGATGGAGGGGCGGAACCCTCCGCCGGCGCCGGTCGATGAGAAGCCCGAGCATTGTTTCTTCGACCCGACCCATGGAGCCGGGGTGGAGGAGGCCGAGCTCAAGACCTCGGCCGGGGTTCGCAAGGTGATGGTCTGTCGCGCCGACGCCGAGAAGTTGCGACGAGGCGAGGCCCCGGTGCCGCGCGACCTACCGATGGGCCCCCGGCGGGTCCCGGCGCCCCAGGCTCCGCGCTCGGCCGGCGGTTTGGGCCTCGATTGGCTCGATGTGTTCTCAGTCATCGTCGGGGGCATGGGCCAGGGCGTTGACTACAGCTGGCCCCGCCAATCGGGTCGCCGTTCCTCGGGTGGCCCTGGTTTCCCCTTCCCGAGTAGGTCTTCCAGCCGCTCCTCATCAAGGTCTTCAAGCCCGTCGAGCTCGAGCGGTTCGAGCAAGTCGAGCTCTTCTGGCTCGAGGAGTTCGAGCAAATCGAGTTCGAGCCGTTCCACACCGAGTTCGAGCGGCTCCCGCCCCAAGGGTCGAGCCCGCCGCACCCGCTAGCTGCTGGTGTCTGGCGTCTGGCGTCTGGCCCACCACTCCTCGCCCACCGTTTATCCTCGCGCACCTACCGATTGAGGAGAAGCCATGCTTCGGCGGATCTGGAACTACCTAAAAACACTCTTTGGCATGGCTGCAGAGCGAGCCATGGACCCGGCGGTTGAAATCGAGCAAGCAATCAACGAGGCGCGGCGTCGTGATCAGGAGCTTCGCAACCAGGCCGCCAAGGTCATCGCCCACCGGACCCAGATCGAAGCCAAGATCGAGGGAGCGGCCAAGGATGTTGGTGAGGCTCGCGAGACCGCCAAGCAAGCCCTCCTGAGAGCGGAAACAGCCAAGAACGCAGGGGACGTGGCCGGTCAGACCAAGTGGACCAATGCTGCCCAGTCGGTTGCCCTCAAGCTGCAAGCCGCCGAGTCCAACCTGAACAGCCTGCGCGAGCAGTACGAGATCGCCATCACCCAGGCGGATCAGGCGAAGAGCACGGTCACCCAGAACGCCATGCGGCTCCAGGAGCTGGCGGCCAAGCGGATACAGCTGGTTGGCCAGCTCGAGCAGGCCCGTATGCAGGAGGCGGTCAACCGCGCGGTCGAGTCGATTTCGGTCTCGATGGAGGCCAACGCACCGTCCCTCGAAAAGGTGGAAGAGAAGATCCAGATCAGACTCTCGGAAGCCAAGGCTCGGGGCGAGTTGCGTGAGGCCACACCGGAAGGCGCCGAGACCGAGTTGCGGGAGGCGGTTTCGATGGCTCAGGCCGATGCCCGCCTCGAGGAGCTCAAGAAGGAACTCGGGCTTGCCTGAGAAGAGTGGTTCGTGGTGCGTGGTGCGTGGTGAGTTCTGAACCGGATGCTGTCCACTCAGACCGCCTCCGCTGAAGAGGAGGTTTCGGCGGGCCCTCGGCGTCGACCGCTGCTCATCATTCTCGGGGTCCTGGCGGCCCTCGCCACCCTTCTCCTTGGATTCCTCGGGACCCTGCCCGAGCATCACCAACCCGAGGTCGGTCGGGTGGTGTTCGGAAACGTGCCCGGATGGCTACAGGCTGTCTTCTATGTCACGACGGCCGGGTTCATAGCGCTCGCGGCCGTTCTCTTGTCGCAACGAGCCCGGGTCTGGACGGGGGGTGCTCCTGACGATCGGACCGGATTGTGGATGGAGCGCCTCACCCAATTGAGCAGGGGTCTGCGAATGAGGACCCTGATGAGGGATCGCCAGGCCGGCCTCATGCACTCGATGGTCTACTTCGGATTCCTGATCCTGTTCGCGGGGACCGTAACCCTGGAGATCGACCACATCCTTCCCAACCAGTTCAAATTTCTCGAGGGCGACTTCTATCTCGTCTACTCAGCCGTTCTCGACCTGGCAGCACTGGTCTATCTGGCCGGCCTGGTTTGGGCCTTCACGAGGCGATACCTCCAGAGGCCCTGGCGATTGCGTTCGAAGACCAAACCCGAGGATGGGGTGATCCTCGTCCTGCTGGCGTTGATCGGGGTGACGGGATTGACGACCGAAGCTGCTCGCATCGCCCTGGTTGGTCGGCCAGATTTCGAGGTCTGGTCTTTCGTGGGGTATCCGCTGTCATTTCTGATTCCGGAAAGCGCCGCCGCCACCGCCCACCTGACCTCCTGGCTGGTGCACTTCGCCGCCTTCCTCTCGTTCCTGGTGGTCCTTCCCACCACCAAGCTCAGACACATGGTCACCTCGCCCGCCAACATGTTCTTGTCGCCGCGCACCCGACCCAAGGGGGCGATGCGGGAGATGCCGAACCTCGCCGAAGTCGAAGACATCGAGACGATCGGCGCCTCTGTCGTCGCTGACTTCACCTGGAAGCAACTGTTCGATACCGAGGCCTGCACGATCTGCGGCCGCTGCACATCCGTGTGCCCCGCCAACATCACGGGCAAGGCACTCGATCCGCGCGAGATTGTCCTCAAGGTCGGTGAGGTGGCGTC
The DNA here is from genome assembly GCA_031389635.1 of Acidimicrobiia bacterium. GTDB lineage: Bacteria > Actinomycetota > Acidimicrobiia > Spongiisociales > ZC4RG35 > DATEEG01. The sequence continues at coordinate 5,890 of JANMST010000459.1, forward strand.
CATCAACGCCGGCGTTTCTCCACCCGTCAGCCTCGCCGCGGGGATCGTCATCGACGGCGATTCGGTCCTGCAGCGGATCCGACCGGAGGAAGTGTGGTCGTGCACGACCTGTCGTGCCTGCGACGACATTTGCCCGGTCAATATCGAGATACTCGACCGCATCCTCGACATTCGCCGATATCTGACGATGATGGAGTCGAGCTTCCCGGCTGAACTGTCCAAGGCATTTGTCGCGATGGAGAACCAGGGCAATCCGTGGGGCCTGAGTCGGGAGCGGCGCGCTGCTTGGACCGAACAGCTGGAGTTCGAGGTCCCGGTCTTCGGCGAGAACACCCAGCATGCGGAGTATCTGTGGTTCGTTGGATGTGCCGGTTCCTACGACGACCGCAACACTGCTGTCTCGCAGGCTCTCGCCAGGTTGCTGCATCAAGCAGGCATCGACTTTGCCATTCTCGGAGCCCGCGAGTCGTGCAATGGCGATCCTGCCCGGCGATCGGGCAACGAATACCTGTGGCAACAACTGGCCCTCTCCAACATCGAGACTCTTGACAAGCTCGGAGTGAAGAAGATCATCACCCAATGCCCGCATTGCTTCAACACCTTGTCGAATGAATATCCGCAAATGGGCGGGAACTACGAAGTAGTTCACCACTCCCAGCTGTTGGCCGAGCTGTTGCGAAAAGGCTCGGTGACGACACCAGTGGGAGTGGTGCGACGCAAGGTCACGTATCACGACCCGTGCTACCTCGGCCGTCACAACGACATCTACCTGGCACCGCGCGAGGTTGCATCAGCCGCTGGAGACGTTGAACTAGTCGAGATGCGTCGGCACGGAACCCGCGGCCTCTGTTGCGGGGCGGGAGGGGCGCGTTTCTGGATGGAGGAGCACACCGGCAAGAAGATCAACATCGAACGAGCGGAAGAGGCGCTGGAGACGGGGGCGTCCGAGATCGCCGTCTCTTGTCCCTACTGCTACGTGATGATTGACGACGGCATCAAGGAACTCGGCCGGGGAGATGACGTGAAGGTCAGGGATTTGGCCCAAATGCTGCTGCAACCGGACGTCTGAGGCGCTCAAGAAACCGGCCACTGCCAGTGGCTAGGACTTTCGGCCCTTTCAGCACCATAAGGGGTTATGGTCGACTGAGGACCACTTAAAGTGGTCGTTGGGCTACTTAAGGGTCGGAGGCATACCAATGGCAACAGTTCATCCCTGCCGGAAAGATCGGCACAACTACCAGGAGATCGCGGGCGCTATCGCAGGCCTGGGGAGGCGCAGCTGCGTCACCTGTGGCTCGGTCCAGATCGACCTGCGGCCCCATGCCGACAAAGCCGGTGAAGGAATGTCCGTGTTCTCGGCCCGGCGTCCAACCTTGTTCACGCTGCGATCTGAAACGGTGCCGGAAGAGTCCGTCACAGTCTCAGCCGGCTTTGGTACGAGAAGGCGGCGACGGCGATAAGTCGGTCTTGGGCCGTAGTCCCGGGTCCGGTGTCTCGTTACGAGCCCTGGCCGTCGTAGCCTTCGCCGCGGATGCAATCGAAAACCACCAGACCGGTCCTGGTCGCGCTCGTTCTGGCGGCGGTCGCCTGCAACCTGAGCTCTGCAACACCGTCCGTCACAACGATCGCCCCTACGACGACAACGGTGCCCTTGACAGCCCAACAGGCTGCCATCGCTTTTCATTCATGTCTCGCTGATCATGGCTTCAACGTGCCGGACCTTCCTTTCGACGACGCCGGGCGTCCCGATCTCTCCGCGTTGGCCGACTCGGTAGACCAGAGTTCGGCGGATTGGAGGGATGCGCTGACCTTGTGTGCCGCGGTGATCGTTTCCAACGGTGCTCTCGACCTCTCGGCGGTCCCGGAATTGGCCGAGTCAGTCAGGGCCCAACTCCTGGCATTCTCCGCATGCATGCGGTCGCAGGGAGTCGAAGGCTTCCCCGACCCTCCGGCCGATTTCGACGGCACTACGGCGCCCTATCCGCTCGACTCGATTCCCTCTGATGACCCTGAACTCGGGACCGCCGCCGGGGCTTGCGCCCTGACGGTGGGAGCGGAACTCCCGGCCTAAGTGCAGCTTCCGGCCGGAATCGGCTGATCTGGAAGTGGGCCCCGGCCCTGGTTAACTGATTCCGATGCGGATCGGTTATCAAGGCGAGGCCCTGTCTTACTCCGACCAGGCGGTCACGGAGTTGTTCCCTGACTCCGAGCGGATCGGGTTCCCGTCCTTCGTGGCTGCGTTCGAATCGCTGCGCGACGGTGCCATCGAAAGGCTCGTGGTTCCCATCGAAAACTCAACGACAGGCAGCGTCTTGCCCGTTCTCGACCGGCTTCTGCCCGGGCAGGTCCACATCATCGCCGAACATCTGGTTGAGGTCCGCCATGCCCTGCTCGGCCTCCACGGGTCGGCCCTGGAAGGGATCAAGCGGGTCCGGTCGCACCCCGAGGCTCTGGCTCAGGCGGAGGCGATCCTCACCCACTGGGGCTGGGAGCCAGTGCCCGTGCATGACACAGCCGGGGCCGTTCGCCAGATCGCCGAGCAGGACGATCCCACCGAAGCTGCTTTGGCGCCGGAGCGGGTCGCCGAGTCGTACGGCCTCACGGTGCTGCTCAGGGATGTGGTGGATCGTCCCCACAACACCACCCGGTTCGTGGTTCTCGTGCCGGGCCAGGAGCCGATCGCCGACGACGCCGACAAGACGACCGTTGCGTTCACGACAGCTCATACCCCGGGCGCTCTGGCCCTGGCCCTCACCGAATTGGGACTCCGGGGCGCCAACCTGACCCGGATCGAGTCGCGTCCCACCGAGGAGGCGTGGCGATATCGCATGTTCGTCGACCTGACCCATCCGCCCGGGTCCGGGGGTGTAGCCAGGGTCTTCGAGCCCAGGCCGGCGACCCTCTCGGATCTCCGGTTTTTGGGAACCTACCGGTCCGTCATTCGCTGACCTGTCACCTGTTTCGCTCAGGCGGGAAAGGCATCTTCTGACGGGGGATAGCATCAACCGCCGATGGATCACATCACTGTCCCGATCGACAAGCAATGGCTGTCGGTAGCCGAAGTGGCTTCATACATGGGCGTCTCCGTCCACGTGGTGACGTCGCTCTTGCGAGCCGGTGAGATGCCCGGAATCAAGTTCGGCCGGGAGTGGAGAGTTGCCCGGGCGGACCTCGAGTCCTACCTGAATCAGGCCAGGCGGAAGTTGCTGTGACCACCAAACCGCTCGATGCCCCGGTGGTCGATTCCGACCTCAAGACCGACTTGCCGTGGCAGGTCATCGTGTGGAACGACCCGGTCAACTTGATGGACTACGTGGTGTTCGTGCTGCGCAAGCTATTCGGGCACTCGCTCGCAGAGGCCACCAAGTTGATGCTGGCGGTCCATAACGAGGGGCGGGCGTCGGTGTCCCAGGGTCCCCGCGAACAGGCCGAGATGGACTGTTACCGGCTGCATCAGTACGGCCTCTGGGCCACGGTCGAACAATGATCCCGTTTCTTCCAACTCCCGACGGGATCCTGGTGACGCTGGAGCCGGATGATCTCGACCTCCTGCGGCAATTGCCGGAGTTCCTCGGCCAGCTTGGCGACCCCGGCGAGGACCCCGCCGCCTCCCGCCTCCAGGTTCCCGTGTACCTGGACGATCCCGAATCCTCCGAGGAGTGGTGGCGGCTGATGGGCAGCGAGCTCGACCAGTCGCGGGCGGCCGATCGTTCTGCCTTCGCTCTGATTCTCGAGGCGGCAACCGCGGGCACGGTGGCTTCGATCGCCGAGGCCGAGGCTTTCTTGCGGGTCCTCAACGAGTCCCGGCTGGCCCTTGGAGCCCGCCTGGGCGTCGAGGTCGAAGCCGACTACGACGAGCTTCCCGAGGACGACCGGTCGGCCCTCGACTATCTGGCGGGCATGCAGGGATTGCTGCTGGTGGCCTTGTCGATCGGGGAGATGCCCGACCTCGACGAGACCGAAGGGTGACAGTCCGGGTAGCCGTCGAGAGAATGGCACACGGTGGCCGGGCCGTTGGGCGCCACGATGGACAGGTCGTATTCGTAGAGGGCGCCTACCCGGGTGAGTCGGTGCTCATCGAGATCACGGGTGGGGGCAAGCGTCACCTCCTCGGTCGGGCGCTCACGATCGAGGAACCATCTCCTGCCCGGGTCGAGGCGCCGTGTGTCCATTTCGGATCGTGTGGCGGATGCCAGTGGCAGTCCGCTGCGTACGAGGCGCAACTCGAATGGAAACGGTCGATTGTCTCGGATCAATTGGCCCACCTCGGCCGAATGCCCGAGGTGGAGGTACGGGAAACGATCGCTCCCGGGCCTTCGTATGGCTACCGCAACCGGATGGACTTCAAGCTGGTCAACGGCAGGCCGGCCCTGTCGCGAGCTGCCAGTCATGAACTCGTGGAGATCCAGAAGTGCCATCTCATGGTGCCGCCTCTCGAGAAGGTGTTCCGTGAACTGCCGGTGCGTGCTGAGGCGAGCCGGGTCACCATCCGGGTTGGTGAGGCCACGGGCCAAAGCCTGGTGATGTTCGATGACGAGACCGGTGTCCTTGAGGAGGTCGTCGCCGGCTCCATTTTTCGCATCACCGGACGGGCCTTCTTTCAGAACAACACCGCTGGAGCCGAAGTGCTGGTCCGACTGGTGAGGGAGATCCTGCAACCCGAGGACGACGAGGTTTTCCTCGATGGCTACGCGGGAGGAGGCTTGTTCGCGGTCACCGTCGGTCAACGGTGCAAACGCGTCATCGGCATCGAGTCTGATCGGATTGCGGCAGAGGACTTCGCCCACAACACCGGCAACCGGGCGCTGAAGAAGCCTTTTGAGGCATCGGCGCCGATGCTTCCGAAGAAGTTCGATCTGGCGGTTGTCGATCCGCCGAGAGTGGGTCTGGGCAAAGCCGCTGTGGCCGTGCTGGTGGGCGGGAGGCCGAGGGCGATCGCCTACGTCTCCTGCGATCCCGCCTCCTTCGCCAGGGATGCTCACCTGCTGGGCGAACGGGGTTACGCCCTTGTGTGGGTGCAGCCCGTGGACATGTTTCCTCAAACCTTCCACATCGAGTTGGTTGGTTGTTTCGTTCGAAAGTTGGCATGAGTCAGGCAACTTCCGGTACTAGGTTGATCCGCCTCATGGACTTCGGAGTCGTGCTGCAGACCAATCCACCCTCTTCTCGTGTGGTGGACCTGACCAGGACGGCAGAGGATTTCGGATTCTCCTATACATGGACCTTCGATTCCCATGTGCTGTGGCAAGAACCGTTCGTCATCTTCAGTCGGATGCTGGCGGCCACCTCCCGGATGACGGTCGGCCCGATGGTGACCAATCCCGGCACCCGCGACTGGACAGTGCTGGCGTCGTTGTTCGCGACTCTCAACGAGATGTACGGACCGCGGACCGTGTGCGGGATGGGGCGGGGCGACTCCGCCCTTCGCTATATAGGACGCACTCCGACCACCCTCGACACCACCGCAGCCGCCACCCGATTGATCAAGGATCTCGTCGCCGGAAAGGCGGTCGAGTACAACGGGAAGACGCTGCAAATACCCTGGGTCGGGGAGGGATGGGACCTGCCGGTCTGGATGGCCGCGTACGGTCCCAAAGCCCTGGCCTCTACCGGCGCCAACTATGACGGTTTCATCCTGCAACTGGCCGATCCCCAAATCGTCGAATGGACCGTTGGGGCAGTGCGGGCGGCGGCGGCAGATGCGGGTCGCGACCCCGATTCGCTAACGATCTGCGTCGCGGCACCGGCATACGTCGGCGACGACCAGCCGCATCAGCGCGACCAGGTTCGCTGGTTCGGCGGGATGGTCGGCAACCATGTTGCCGACCTGGTCGAACGGTATGGCTCCGAGAGTGCGGCGGTCCCGCAGGCGCTCACCGACTACATCCGGGCTCGCAAGGGCTACGACTACGCCCACCACGGCAAGTCCGGGAACCCTTCGACGGATTTCGTCCCCGACGAGGTGATCGAAAGGTTCTGCCTGCTTGGTTCGGCCTCTGACCACATTGCCCGGATTCGGGAGCTCGAGTCGCTGGGCGTTGACCAGTTCGCCGTCTACCTGATGCACGACCAGATGGACGAGACCCTCGCCTCCTACGGCCGAGACATCATCCCCGCCTTCCGCTGAAAAACCGCGAACCTAAGGTTATAGGCCGCGGAAACCGCGGCAGATTGCCTTTAGATTGGCCACTTCGGACAGGTTTCAGGCCGCCGAAGCCAGCGCACGGCGGATCATGTCCCGCACCATCTGTGGATTGTCCTTGAGCATCCGGTAGGTGATCCGGAGTACCCGCCAGCCGGCCAACTGGGCATGGTTGTCTCGCATCCGATCTGACTCGAAAGCCTCCAAGGTCGTGTGCCAGGCGCGTCCGTCGAGCTCGATGATGAGCCGTACCTCCGGATAGGCGAAGTCTACGCGGCCATTCACCGACGAACGCCATGGCAGGGCCAGCTGGGGCACCGGCTCGGGCAGATCCCACTCTCGAAACAGCCGCAAGGCCATCGCCTCCAACTGGCTCTCGCCGAGAAAGCTCCCTCCAGCACGAGCCTCGAGGACCTTGTGCATGCACTTCATTCCTGGTTTGCCGTGCCTGGCGAGTTTGAGGACCAGGTCACATACCTCGTCGAGAGTCCCTTGGCCTTGGAGAACGATGTGATCGATGATTCGACCAATCGAATGCGGTCCCATGCGGGCGGCTAGGTCGACACCGGTCCGGATCGGTGAGGTGACCGGCAGTGCTTCGACCTCGACTATCTGATCGTCTGTCAGGTCGGTGAGTTGATGAACAACCACATCCGGAAATCGGTATGTCTTTCGCACTCGCACGGTGACAACCGCGATACCTCTCTTCGTGCCTGGAAAACCGTGAATCTCAGCCGCGGATTCGTGAGAAACCACTGCTCCGAGGGTTGCGGTCGCTGCGACCAGAAGACCTCGGGTGCTAGCGGAATAACCCGACACCAGATACAACCCTGGTTTGATGCGACTCCATCGTTTCGAGTTCACCCGCCGATCGATGGCGTCCGCACTCATTCCGCAGGCGATCGCCTGTCGGCGGGTCACGTAGCCTGATTGGCGACTGGCGAGTTCCATCACACGAAGTTCAGGGAGGTCGAGCATCGTCGAAGCATGCGCTGGCGTGAACCCGTGGTCTAGATCCTTGAAACCGGTACGCGATAGGCCGTGGAAACCGCGGCCTATAACCTTAGGTTCGCGGTTTCTTCTTACTTTCCGTGTTGGGGGAAGCCGAGGTCCACGCCGCGGTGCATGGGGTCGGGCCAGCGGGTGATGACAACCTTCTGCTTGGTGTAGAAGCGCACGCCTTCGGGTCCGTAGATCGGGTTGGCCCCGAAGATCGAGGACTTCCAACCGCCGAAGGAATAGAAGGCGAGCGGCACCGGAATCGGGACGTTGATCCCGACCATCCCCACCTGGATCTCGCTCTGGAACTTGCGGGCGGCACCACCGTCATTGGTGAACAATGCGGTTCCGTTGCCGTAGGGGTTCTCGTTGATCATCTCGATGGCGTCCTGGTAGTGGTCAACCCTGACCACCGACAACACCGGCCCGAAGATCTCGTGCTTGTAGATCTCCATCTTTGGTGAGACTTTGTCGAAGAGAGTCGGGGCAACGTAGAAGCCGCCCTCGAATCCGTCTGGCGAATAACCCCGGCCGTCGATCAGAAGGTCGGCGCCTTCCTCGACTCCCTTGTCGATCAAACCGACAACTTTGTCGCGGTGCTCGGGAGTCACCAGCGGTCCCATCTCCGAGTCTGGATCGCTCCCCGGTCCGGTGCGGAGTTTGGCGATGCGTGCCATCACCTCGGGAATGAGGCGATCGGCGGCGTCGCCGACCGTGACAACCACGGATATGGCCATGCACCGCTCGCCGGCAGATCCGTAACCCGCCGAGACGGCGGCATCGGCGGCCAAGTCCATGTCGGCATCGGGCAAGACCACCATGTGGTTCTTGGCACCGCCCAAGGCCTGCACCCGCTTTCCGGCCTTCGTTCCGTTCTCGTAGATGTATTGGGCGATCGGTGTGGAGCCGACGAACGAGACCGCCTGAATATCGGGATGCTCGAGGATCCGATCGACCGCGACTTTGTCGCCATGGACGACGTTGAAAACTCCGGGCGGCAGGCCGGCCTCCTTGAGGAGCTCCGCACAGAACATCGACGGCGAAGGGTCCTTCTCGGAAGGTTTGAGGATGAAAGTGTTCCCGGCGGCGATGGCCAGCGGATACATCCACATGGGGACCATGGCCGGAAAGTTGAAGGGAGTGATGCCGGCGACGACCCCGAGCGGCTGGCGCATCGTGAAGGTATCCACGCCAGTAGAAACCTGTTCGCTGTACTCGCCCTTGACCATGTGGGCGATGTTGCAGGCGAACTCGATGACCTCGAGCCCCCGCTGGACCTCACCGAGGGCGTCGGGAGTGGTCTTCCCGTGCTCGGCGGTGATCAGTTTGGCGATCTCATGCAGATTCTCGACCACCAGTTCCCGGTAGGCGAACATCACGTTCTGGCGCCGGGTGATCGGGGAGTCGCGCCAGGCCGGGAAGGCCCCCAGGGCCGAGGCGACGGCAGCATCCACCACCTCGGCGGATGCCAATGCCACCTCTCTTTGGACCGCCCCGGTGGCGGGGTCGTAGACCTTTCCGGTCCGAGCCGGTGCCCCTTCCCAGGGCTTTCCGTTGATCCAGTGGGTGATTTGGGCCATCTGCCTTCCTTTTGATTCGATTGTACGCCCGGACGTGGTAGTCGGTCCTGTCCGGTCAGCTACCTTTTGGCTTCATCACTCGCTCCGTCCGGCCGACAAATTCAGGCAACGAGGTAAAAGGAAACATGAAAAAGACTTATGCGGTCATGATCATCGTGGCCGCTCTAATAGTGGGGGCCTGCGGCGGCACCGCCGAGACCACCACAACCGCCACCACCGCTCCGGCCGAGACCACCACGACCGAAGCGACCACCACTACCGAGGCCGTCGCCGAAGGATTGGTGACGACGGTCGAAGATCTTCCGTTGGCGACGATCCAGATCGTGGCGACCGGGAGTTTCGTGACCCCCGACTTCGGTGAGTTCGAAGGCGCCGGCAGCGGCTCCGGTTTCATCATCGACCCGAGTGGCATCGCCGTGACCAACAGCCATGTCGTCAGCGGGGCCGGGCTGATCGAAGTGTTCATCGGTGGCGATCCCGCGCCCATCAACGCCCAGATCCTGGGTGTGTCGGAGTGCAACGACCTCGCCGTGATCGATCTGGCCGGTGACGGCTACAACTACGTCGAGTGGTTCGACGGTTCGATAACCGCCGGGATGGACGTGCTTGCCGCCGGCTACCCCCTCGGCGATCCGCAATTCACCGTTACCGACGGGATCATCTCGAAGACCGACTTCCCGGGTGAAACGGAATGGGCTTCAGTCGACGCCATCCTCGAGCACGACGCCCGTATCCGGCCAGGCAACTCCGGCGGACCTCTGGTCAACGATGACATGCAGGTCGTCGGGGTGAATTACGCCGGGCGCGACGACACCGACCAGAACTTCGCGATCAGCGTCACCGATGCCGCCGGCATCGTCGAAGAGCTCAGCTCAGGAGTCGATGTCGATTCCGTCGGCATCAACGGATACGCAGTGGTTCTCGACGACGGGACCACCGGCATCTGGGTCGAAACCGTTCAGCCGGGCTCTGCTTCCGATTCGGCCGGTATCACCGGCGGTGACATCGTCACCCGCATGTCCGGAGTCTCTCTCGGCTTTGACGGCACTATGTCCGAGTTCTGCGATGTGATCCGCACCCAGGGCATCGGCGGCGTGATCCCCATCGAGGTCCTTCGTTTCGACACCTCCGAGGTTCTGCGAGGACAGTTGAACGGTGAGTCGCTCTCGCAGGCCTTCTCCTTTGCTGAGGAACTCGAGGGAGAGGCGACCGTCGAGGAGAGCACCGACACCTACGCCGAGTACATGGTGATCGAAGATGACACCGGTTCGATGCAGGTCGAAGTCCCAATCGAGTGGGCCGCCGACGTCGACGGGGCTCCGTACACCGATGAAGAGGGCCGGGCGATCACCGACGTCAGGGCCGCCTCCGACCTGACCAGCTTCCTGGAGACATGGGGCACGCCGGGGATGATCTTCAGCGCCTCCTCGGATTGGGCAGAGACCACGTCGGAGGAAGAACTGCTCGACCTTTATCTCGAATCGCTGCAGTCGGTGTGCTCTTACGACGGTCGGACTGCCTATGAAGACCCGGCTTACACCGGTTTCTACGACCTCTACTCGGAATGCGCCGACACACTGGCCACCTACGTCATCGTGGCGGCCCGGCCACCGGAAGGGAACTTCCTCATCGTCGTTCAGGTTCAGGCCAATGAGGATCGGGACTTCGACGCTCTCGATCGGATCCTGGCCAGTTTCTTCGTGTCGGGCGACGTCTGAGGTTCCTCGGCTCTTATCCGCTATCCGCGCTGAGAGCGCGGATAGCGGACTGAGCGGACTCCTACCTCGCTGATCCCTCCATCGACGCGGTGAGCTTGCTGAGGTCGAGGTTGTACAGAGCGCAGATGATCTCGCGGTCCCCGTTGTCCCAGCTTCCCTGGGTAGGGGTGATCGGGAAGACCTCGAGGGCCGATTCCTGGTAGGAGAGACCGACATAGGCCTCGAATTCGGCGACGCACAACTCCTGGGCGGCGTCGTTCATTGCCGAGCTACCGGGAAACGTTTCCGATTCGGTGTAGTCGAAAACGGCGAAGACCTCGTTGTCGTGAGCCTCCGAGCAATCGACTTCGGGGACGCTGGAAACCTCGGTTTCATCAGTGTCGTCGAAGCAGGTTCCGACCTCGAGTGTGAAAACGTCGCCTCCGCAGGCCGCTACGAACAGAGCCATCAGCAGGATCAATCGAATTTGCTTCAAGTGAGAGTCCCCTCTGTGAGTTGACGTGAGGCGCCAGGAAGTCTGGCTCCTCAGTGAAGCCTCAGAGGCTAACCCCCCCTACCCGATCTAAAGGAGATATTGGTTGAGGTCGCGTTTCAGGTACTGGCCGTCGCCCTTGCGTCCCAGGTACTCGTTGCCGCTGATGATCACCCTGCCTCGAGACAGGACTGTGTCGACCCCTCCAGCCAACTGCATGCCTTCGTAGCACGAGTAATCGGTTCTCATATGGTGGGTGGAAGCCGACAGAACGTGCTTCCGTTTGGGGTCGAAGACGACGATGTCGGCGTCGGCCCCGACGGCGATCGTCCCCTTGCGGGGGAACAAGCCGAACATGCGGGCCGGCGTAGTCGAGCAAACCTCGACCCAGCGCTCCAGGCTCAATCGCTCCTCGGTCACCGCTCCGTGGTAGATCAACTCCACGCGATGCTCCACACCAGGGAGCCCGTTGGGAATCTTGGAGAAGTCGCCCTCACCCAGCCTCTTCTGCCTTCCCAGCTCGGGATGGTCCTCGAAGCAGAAAGGGCAGTGGTCGGTCGATACAACCTGGAGGTCATTGGTGGCCAAACCCGACCACAAAGCCTCCTGGTGACCCTCGGCGCGGTCGCGTAGCGGTGGCGAGCAAACGAACTTGGCGCCTTCGAAACCGTTGCCGAGGTCGTCGAGATCCAGAAACAGATACTGCGGACAGGTTTCGGCGAAGACGTTGAGACCCTCGTCGCGGGCGTTGGTCACCTCGGCCAGGGCCTCGAGCGCCGACATGTGGACGACGTAGAGCGGCGACCCGGCCAGTTCGGCCAGCTTGATCGCCCGGTGGGTTGCCTCTCCTTCGAGGATCGACTTGCGGACGATGCCGTGATAGAGCGGATCCGTCTCGCCCCTTTCGAGGGCCTGGGCTATCAGGACATCGATGGCGATGCCGTTCTCGGCGTGCATCATGATGGTGGCGCCGTTCTCGGCCGCTTTCTGCATTGCACGGAAGATCTCGCCGTCGGTCGAGTAGAAGACGCCCGGGTAGGCCATGAACATCTTGAAGGAGCTGACTCCCTCGCCGATGGCGATATCCATCTCTTTGAGAGATTGGTCGTTGACGTCCGAGAGAATGCAGTGGAATCCATAGTCGATGGCACAGTTGCCCTCGGCCTTGGCCATCCAGGCTTCCCATCCCTCCATCAGACCGCTGCCCTTGGACTGGACCGCGAAGTCGATGATGGTGGTGGTGCCGCCCCAGGCCGCTGCCCGGGTACCGGTTTCGAAGCTGTCCGAAGCGAAGGTACCTCCGAAGGGAAGCTCCATGTGGGTGTGAACGTCGATTCCCCCGGGAACGACGTATTTGCCGGCGGCGTCGATCACCTCGTCGGCCGCCCAATCGGTTCCTCGTGCTCCCAGGGCCGTGACCTTGTCGCCTTCAATGAGGACGTCCGCCTCGGAGCTTCCGGCGTGGGTGATAACGAGACCATTCTTGATCAGGACCGACATCTCGCCTCCATTGCCTTGCGGGGGACCCGGAGCCCTATCGCCTGTTACCTGGCGGGGGACCTTCTGGGTTCGCCTCGGAAATTAGCTGTCTCCGGCACCCGCTGGGTGCGACTCGGGGCCGAAATGTGTCTGATAGTCGTCGAGGGCGGCGTTAACAACCACCCGGGCCTGTTCGGCTCCGTATCGCTCGATGATCTTGACTTCTGGGGGTTCATTGGGACGGAGCTTGTACGTTTCGAAATAGTGCGCGAGGCGATCGATCAAGGCGACCGGCAGTTCGCCGATGTCGGTCACTTCTCCCCAGAACGGGTCCCTGGCCAACACCCCGATGATCTTGTCGTCGGCCTCATCGCCGTCCAGCATCTGTAGGCCCCCAACCACCGTGGCGGTCAGAGTTATGTCGGCCCGGTCGATGGCTCGCTCGGAGATGACGCAGATGTCGAGCGGATCTCCATCGCCTCTCACGGCCGAAGGGCACAGATCTGCCACCCGCTCGGCGCAATAGGTTCTCGGGATGAACCCATAGAGGGTCGGCGGGGAGGAGGAAGTCTGCTGGGGGCGGTCGACCTTTATGTAGCCAGTCGGCTTGTCCAACTCGTATTTGATCAAGTCGAAAGGTGTGATCTCGATGTAGGCGGTTACCACCGAGGGTGGATCAGGCCCGGCTGCCAGGCCGTGCCAGGGGTGTGGTCGCCAGTGGGTGAACTCAGCTATGAGCAAGGTCTAGCAGGCCTAGACGAGTATCGCGGTCTTGCGCCATCCCGGGTGACGCCACTCAAGGAGCGCCGGACAGCAATCGAGCCGATTGCTCTTAACGTGACGCCTACTTGAAGAGAACCATTGTCGCGGTTATGGCGCTGCTGGTTGCTGCGTGCCGAATCGGCGAAGCCCCACCGACCACCGGCGCCGCGGCGACGACGTCTGCGCCAACCACAACTGGGGGTGACACGTCGCCGACCGCGCCTGGCGGGATTGACGCCCTTATCGCGGCCGCCCGAGCGGAAGGGAGCCTCAACACGATCGGGTTGCCCCACGACTATTGCAACTACGGCGGTGTCGTCGAGGGCTTCAAGTCCAGATACGGAATCGAGGTCAACGAGTTCGCCCCCGATGCCGGTCCGGCCGATGGGTTGGAGGCGATCCGAGTGAACCAGGGCAGCACCGGCGCACAGTCGCCTGATGTAATCGACATCGGACTGACGCTGGCACCCGAGGCCCAAGCCGAGGGCCTGCTCCAGCCATACCAAATAGAAGGCTGGGGTTCGATCCCGGACCACGCCAAGGACCCAGACGGATTCTGGTACGGCGGCTACTACGGCGTGTTGGCTTTCGACGTCAACGCGGACTCTGCCCCATCGGTTCCGGCCGACTGGTCCGACCTGCTCGATCCGCAGTATCAGGGACAGGTGGCTCTGGCCGGCGATCCCCGCGTATCCAATCAGGCGATTTTCGCGGTCTTCGCCGCCGCCCTCGCTTACGGCGGGTCGCTCGACGACGCCCAGCCCGGCCTCGAGTACTTTGCCCAACTGAACGACGCCGGCAACCTGGCTCCGGTCATTGCCGATTCCGCCACGGTCGCATCCGGCGAGACCCCGGTCTCCATCCGTTGGACCTACAACGCGCTTCCGAATCGAGACGCCAACGCCACCGAGGCCGTAATCGAGGTTGTCGTCCCAGAAAGTGGACGCTTGGCATTCGTCTACGTTCAGGCGATCAGCGCTTTCGCCCCCCACCCCAATGCCGCCAAGCTATGGATGGAGTACCTGTATTCCGACGAAGGCCAGCTTGGCTGGCTCGAGGGCTACTGCCTCCCGATTCGATACGACGACCTGGTCGAACGCGGTGTCATCCCAGGAGATCTTGGTTCCAGGCTCCCGGATTCCAGCGGAAGTGCGTTCCCGAGCGTCGATCAGATGAATGCCGCCAAGGACCTGATCA
>JANMST010000468.1:0-4379 GCA_031389635.1 Acidimicrobiia bacterium
CGCCCTGGCGGCAATTGCCGAGGCCCGCCGTCACAAACCGAAGCTGGTTGTGCTCGACGTCCTGATGCCAGGGATATCCGGTCTCGAGGTGGTGGACAAGATCATTGACGCCTCGCCGGAGACCAAAGTCGTGCTCCTGACATCGAGCGAGTCGGAAGAGGATCTGCTGGCTGCCATCAAGGCAGGAGCGGTGGGATACATCGTCAAGGACACTTCCTTCCCCAAGCTCGTGTCGGCCATGAGGGACGTGGTCGACGGAGGTGCCGTCGTCTCACCGGCGATGGGCAACAAACTTTTTGAGATAGTCGCACATCTGTTGAAGAACAGGGACCTCAGTGCCACCAGGCGGCCGTCGTTGACAGGTCGGGAGGTGGAGATCTTGCAGTGGATCGCTGAAGGCCGGACGTCACGGGAGATCGGGGAGCAACTGTTCATATCCGAGAACACGGTGAAGAACCACGTCCGCAACATTCTCGACAAGCTGGGAATGAGATCCCGTCACGACGCGGTCAGATACGCCGAGCAGGCCGGGTTGGTAAGGCGCCGCTAGGCGGCTTCGCCGCCCGTGGTGAGTGGTGAGTGGTGCGTGGTGCGTTTTGATCTGACGCACAACGCATAACGCAAAACGCACCACCCCTGGCTATCAATTACGCTAGAGCCTTCGATACCATTACCCCTCTCCCATGTCCTTCTTTTCCAAGATCCTCAAGGCTGGCGAAGGCCGCACCCTCAAGGAATTCGAACAGATCGTTGCCCAGGTCAACGAGGCCGAAGCTGACGTCATCGATCTCACCAACGCCGAGTTGGCGGCGCGAACCGTCGATTTCCGCCAACGCCTGGAGAACGGTGAGCCCCTCGACGATTTGACCGTCGAGGCGTTTGCAACCGTCCGAGACGCAGCCAAGCGAGTCCTCGGTCAGCGGCACTTCGACGTCCAGGTCATCGGGGCCTTAACGCTCCACCGGGGGATGGTGGCTGAGATGAAGACCGGCGAAGGCAAGACCCTGGTCTCGACCATGCCCGCCTATCTCAACGCCCTCAACAGCAAAGGCGTTCATATCGTCACCGTCAACGACTACCTGGCCTCTCGCGATGCTGACTGGATGGGCGCCGTTCATCGCTTTCTTGGCCTCAAGGTCGGGCTGATTCAAACCAACCTGACCCCTGCCGAGCGGCAGCCGGCCTACGGAGCCGACATCACCTACGGCACGAACAACGAGTTTGGCTTCGACTACCTGCGGGACAATATGGCCCAGCGGGCCGCCGATCGAGTGCAACGTGGCCACGCCTTCGCCATCGTGGATGAGGTCGACTCGATTCTCATCGATGAGGCTCGGACGCCTCTCATCATCAGCGGTCGCCTGGGCGACTCCGCCCGTTGGTACAAGGACTTCGCCCGGATCGTGGATCGGCTGCGCAAGGACGAGCACTACGAAGTGGACGAGGCCAAACGCCAGGTGATCACCACCGAAGAAGGTGTGAGCCGGGTCGAGGAGATCCTCGGGATCGAGAACCTCTACGACCACGCGGCAGTGGATTTCGTGCATCACCTTGAGTCGTCGTTGCGAGCCAAAGAGCTCTACCACAAGGATGTCGAATATCTAGTCGATGCCGGTGAGGTGAAGATCGTCGACGAGTTCACGGGGCGGGTCCTCGAGGGTCGCCGCTACTCCGAGGGCCTTCACCAGGCGATCGAGGCCAAAGAAGGCGTCAAGATCAAAGAGGAGAACCAGACCCTCGCCACCATCACCCTCCAGAACTACTTCCGACTCTACGAGAAGCTGTCGGGAATGACCGGCACGGCAGAGACCGAAGCCGCCGAGCTCGCCCAAATCTACGGCGTGGAGGTTCTGGTCATCCCGACCAACCAGGCCGTCAACCGGGCCGATCAGCCCGATCTGATCTACAAGACCGAAGATGCGAAGTTCGACGCAGTGGTCGAAGACGTCGTTCAACGACACGATGCCGGTCAGCCGGTCCTGTTGGGAACGGTCTCGATCGAGAAGTCCGAACGGCTGGCCCGACTTCTCACTAAGCGGGGCATCCGACATGAAGTACTCAACGCCAAACTCCACGCCCGAGAGGCCGAGATCATCGCCCAGGCAGGCCGGCCTGGCGCGGTGACGGTGGCAACCAACATGGCAGGTCGCGGGGTCGACATCATGCTGGGCGGCAATCCCGAGGGCATGGCCAAGGTCGAGTTGAAGCGGCAAGGCATTGCCCTCGATGCTCCCGACTACGAGGCGAAGCTGCTCGAGCTGACCCGCAAGTACGCCGAGGAGATCATCCCCGACAAGCAGAGCGTGAAGGCAGCAGGCGGGCTCTACGTCGTTGGCACCGAGCGGCACGAGTCACGTCGAATCGACAACCAGCTCCGGGGACGTTCCGGTCGCCAGGGCGATGAGGGAGAGTCCAGGTTCTACCTGTCTCTGGGTGACGACCTCATGAGGCGATTCCAGGGGGAACGGGTCTCAGGGTTGATGGATCGCATGCGCATCCCTGACGACGTGCCGATCGAGGCAGGGATGGTGACCAAGGCCATCGAGCGGGCCCAGCGCACCGTGGAATCCCAGAACTTCGAGATCCGCAAGAACGTCCTGAAGTACGACGAGGTGATGAACCGACAGCGCGAGGTCATCTACGAGTGGCGCGAGAATCTGCTGGATGCAACCGGCGACGATCTCATTGGCGAGTGGATCGACAAGGTCATCGGCGACACCGTCGAATCGGTTCTGACCGAAGAAGTCTCACCCTCCGAGTGGGACTGGGAGTTGGTCAACAAGGAGCTCGGCCAGTTCTACAAGGCCAACCTCAACCGCGATGAATTCGATCGGCTCAACGCCGAAGAAGTAGTGGAGATTGCGATCGAGCAGGCGCGAGCCGCCTACGCCGAGTGCGAGAAGGAACTGACCCCCGAAGTGCTGCGGCAGTACGAACGCCAGATCGCCCTCTACGTGATCGACAACAAATGGCGCGAGCACCTCTCGGAGATGGACTACCTGCGGTCGGGCATCGGCCTGCGGGCGATGGGCCAACGCGACCCACTGGTCGAGTACCAGCGCGAGGGGTTCATGCTGTTCAGTGAGCTGGTCGATGCCGTGAAGCGAGATTCGATCAAGCACCTCTTCCATGTCCAGGCGCCAGAAGCCGCGCCGCCGGTACGGCGGCCCGAGGTCCCCGGACCGGTAGGCAAACTGCAACAGGCCGTATCCAAGGGGGATGTGGGTCGCAACGATCCTTGCCCCTGCGGGAGCGGGAAGAAGTACAAGCGCTGTCACGGCGCATAGTCCCGATTCCGAACGCCAGGTACCCTTCCCTGCCATGACCACCCAGTCGACGGATCCGCGCTCAGCCATCGCCGACCTGCGGTCGCGTCTATCCGAGGCCCGGAGGTTCCTTTGACCTCGACGGCAAATCGACCGAGCTCGTTGAGCTGAAGGAGCGGGCCTCGGCCCCCGATTTGTGGGCCGATCCCGACGAGGGCCGGATGGTGACCCGGCGACTCGCCCAGGTCGAAGCCACGCTGTCGCGCGTTGGTCGTCTCACCGCAGGACTCGACGACGCCGAAGTTCTTCTCGATCTGGCGGACGAGGCCGACGACCTGGCTACGCGTTCCGAGGTGGATGCCGAGCTGGCGAAAATCGAGAGAGACCTTGCAGGGCTTGAGCGGGAGTCGCTCTTCTATGACGAGTATGACGACCACCCGGCGATCCTGGCGGTCCACGCCGGAGCGGGGGGAGTCGATGCCCAGGATTGGGCCGAGATACTCGCCCGGATGTATCAGCGCTATTTGTCCGATGCCGGCTTCAACGTCACCATCGAGGACATAACGGAGGGTGACGAAGCCGGGGTCAAGTCGGTCACAATGACCGTTCGTGGCGATCACGCCTACGGGACCCTGGAAGGGGAGCGGGGAGTCCATCGTCTTGTTCGAATCAGTCCTTTCGATTCGAACGCCAGACGCCAGACGTCGTTTGCCGGGGTCGATGTGGTCCCGGAGCTATCTGATGCTGAAGCTCTGGAGGTCGACCCCGACGACCTGCGAATCGATACCTACCGTTCGCAGGGAGCCGGCGGTCAGCACGTCAACAAGACCGACTCGGCCGTCCGCATCACCCACCTTCCGAGCGGCCTGGTCGTGGCAGTTCAGAACGAACGGAGCCAACTCCAGAATAAGGCACGGGCCATGGCGATTCTGAAGGCTCGTCTCCATGAGCTCGCGCGAGTCCAGCGCTTGGCCGACATCGATGAGATTCGAGGCGAACAGGGTGAAGCCGCATGGGGCCGCCAGATCCGCAGCTATGTCATGCAGCCCTATCAAATGGTGAAGGATCTCCGCACCGACGTCGAGGTAGGAAACATCCAGGGAGTACTCGACG
>JANMST010000167.1:0-2237 GCA_031389635.1 Acidimicrobiia bacterium
CGGGCGAAGCTGTCTGGTGCCCAATCAGGCAAACCATGGCGAACCAGAATCAGTTCCATGGTCCGACGCTAGTGCTTGCTGGTCGCGCCGAAACGCGCAGTGGCCGCCCGGGTTACGGACGGCCACTACTGTCGGGACAGACCACGGGGGGAGAAGGAACCCTCGTGAACTTCGTGCATTTATCGGCACGTCGCGCCCATGGTTTAGCCCTCCCAATCGACTGTGAAACCAGCATGAAAGCCCTGATCGACCACCTCCGGAAGAACGCCCTGAGAACCGACGGGCCGTTCGTCCTTAGATCAGGAGCTACGTCGGATTGGTATCTCGACGCTCGCCAGACCACCTATTCGGGGGAAGGCGCCCGTCTGGTCGGGCAGGCCATCCTGGACGTTCTCGATGAATCGGTCGTCGCCGTAGGTGGGATGACGATGGGGGCCGATCCTGTCGCAATGGCCGTAGCCATCATGGGCACCACCGGTCACCGCTCGTTGCGGGCCTTTTCCATTCGCAAGGAGGCGAAGGACCATGGCGCGGGCGGACTCCTGGTCGGTCCGGTTGCCGCGGGAGACGCCGTTGCTGTGGTCGAGGACACCATCACCACCGGGTCTGCGATGTTGGAGGCAATCGATGTGCTGATTGCTTCGGGGGTCGAGGTGGTCCAGGCAATCACCGTCGTCGATCGCAGCGGCGGTGTCGCAGGTGGGCGTATCGGCCAACGGGGCATACCATTTGTGGCGTTGCTTCGCCCCGCCGATCTGGGAGTCGAATGATGGAGGAGATCAGAGTCAGCCGGTCCGGTGTTCGGATGTGGCTGATCGCGCTCGCAGGGGTGCCGATGATCGTGATCGGCGTCGACGTGCTTCTGCGGCGACGCATCTTTGGCGTCTTCAGCTCGCTCGTGTTCACCGGCGACCCGCCGTTGGTCGAACCTCGGGACGTGATCTGGGCTGTGGTTCTGTTGATGCTCGGCCTCATCTTCATCGGTTTCGGCTTGCGGGAGCTATTGATACCAACACCGGTTTTGCTGGCCGATGCCAAAGGACTCCATCTGCATCTCGGACATCCCTTGTCGCGGTTGGTGACCATCCCGTGGTCAGAGGTCGACGACATCGGGGCAGAAGACCTCGACGATGACGGGTCGGTGATCCCGGTGATGTGGGTGAGAGTGTCGAACCCCGAGCACCTTCCCCCCAACCCGTGGGGAGCTCGCTGGATCGAGCCGGACACGCTGGCGCTGATGGCGGCCGACTGGGAGCGGACCCCGCGGTTCGTAGCCGAGGCGGCCGCCGAGATCGCCGTAAATTCGCCGCAGGTTCCCGACGTGCCGGTTGCCGAATCTTCGGCTGAGCGCATGGCCAGGGAAGCATTGTTTGGACCGGCCCCATCGGGCGAAGTGGCGGGTACGACCGACACCGAGGTGATCACGTGACTCAACATTCGGTCGCGGTCGGGGCCCATGTCGACCCCAGGGCGCCCATCGCCGAGGCGAAAGCTCGCGGAGCCGATCTCATTCAGATCTTCCTGTCCGACCCGCAGTCGTGGCACAAGCCGGCTCCTCGCCCTGACGCCGCCGAGCTGGCGGTCTCTCCCATCCCGATCTACGTGCATTCCCCTTACCTGATCAACGTGGTGGCCGAGGCGTCCCGCATCCGGATTCCCTCGCGCCGAATCCTCCAGGAGACCTGCGACGCTGCTTCCGAAATCGGAGCTGTGGCGGTGGTCGTGCACGGTGGGCATCTGACCGGCGAAGGTCAGCTCTCCGATACCTACCCCAGGTGGCGCAAGGCACTCCAGGAACTCGATACCACCGTCCCGGTGCTGATCGAGAACACCGCAGGAGGGGACAACGCGGTTGTCCGTCGAGTCGAGTCGATCGCCGCACTGTGGTCCGAGATCGGCGACCTCGGCCCCGGTTTCGTCCTCGATACCTGTCACGCCTGGGCGGGGGGTGAGCCCGGCGATGAACTGGTCGGGAGGATTCTGGAGGCAACCGGAAGGATCGACCTCATCCACTGCAATGACTCGCGGGATACCTTTGATTCGCGCAGGGATCGGCACGCCAATCTCGGACACGGCCTGATCCCCCTAGATCTGTTGGCGACGGTCGTCGAGCAGGCGGGCGCGCCGGTCGTGGTGGAGACTCCCGGCGGCGTCGACGAACACATGGCGGACATGGCTTTCGTGCGCGAGCACGCCGCCAAGGCCGGGATCGCCTGAGCCATGCGCCGCTGGTCGAT
>JANMST010000492.1:0-6331 GCA_031389635.1 Acidimicrobiia bacterium
CGAGGACCGTGAAGGCCCCGGCCCGGGCGAAGTCGGCCGTGATCATGACCGATCGCAAGGGGAGTCGGTCGAGAAGGACTCCGCCCAAGAACCCGAAAATGACACCGGGAAGGATCTCGAGAACGTAGGTCAGAGCAAGATCGACATTGGCGTCGGACAACTGGATCACGAACAAAGGGATCGTGAGATAGGCGACGTAGTCCCCAACCTGGGAGAGAGCCTGCCCCCAGAAAAGGGCACGAAATCGGCGTCCCAGGCCAGAATCGGCGCGATGACGGCCCCGAGTCGCCGAATCGTGGGTCATGGATCAAGGTTAGGCCAGCAGTACCGCCCGATGGCTTTGGTACCCTGACATCAATGGCCACCGGACCCCAGGAAATTCCCGAGCTAGTCACCGAGCTCGCCACGATGTCGAAGGAATACCTTCGACAGGAAGTCGTTGAGCCTGCCAAAAGGCTCGGTCGCTTTGCCGGGTTCGGATTCGCCGCCGGGGTCATGTTCTCGATGGCGTCGCTCCTTCTGACTCTCGGCCTCTTTTCGTTGCTGCGGAGACTCTTGCCCGACACCCCGTGGTGGTCGGTGGGTGCGCGCTTTTTCACTTTTATCGGAGCCGGAGCCGGCGCCGCCCTGATCGGATGGAGGATGACCCGTGACGATCACAAGAGCTGACATCGAGGCCAAGGCCCGCGAAATCACCGCGGTCGTGAACGACACTAAAGAGAGCGCCCAAAACACGGCCATCCTGGCCGGGGTGGCAGTCCTCGTCGTCGTCGGCATCTCCTACCTGATGGGCCGTAGAAAGGCCCGCTCAGGCAGAGCAGTAGTAGAGGTGTATCGGATATGAAGCCTTGCAGGGCGAAGAAGTGGTGGGTGGTGAGTGGTGGGTGGTGAGTCTTGAACCATCTGATGAACGGTGCCACTCGGTCGTTACGTGGCCTCCGGACAGGAGACACGAAGTCGCTCTACTCCGGTGCTCTACTGCTCGCTTACGGAATCTGGAAGCGCAATCGCGGCCGCAAGGAGCTCATCTATCGGCGGACTTTCAAGCCCGGGGAGGCAATACTGATTCGGGCGAGTCGAACCGGTGGCAAGCGAATCGTTCTGAGCGACGAGCTAGCCGAACAGCTCAAACGCCGTTGATTTCACGCACCACGCACCACGCACCACGCACCACCCGTAAATGAGAAACCGTCGTTTTGTTCAAGTTGTCGCCTGGGTCGTGGTCATCGCCATGATCCTCGGGCTCGCCGCTACCGCCGTCTCGATCTTCGGATGAAAGTGGTCCTTCGTAATCCCCGACGGGAAATCGAGCTCGATGGGGTACGACGAGTTTCCGATATCTTCAAGCGGCTTGAGTTGGTCTCCGAGTCCTATCTCGCCATTCGCCAGGGCGAGCTCCTGACCACGGAGGAGACTGTCGCCGACGAGGATGTCATCGAGCTCAGACCCGTGATATCGGGAGGATGAGATGAAGTGCCGGGTATGTCGGGGCAAAGCGGTTATCCAGGTCCGCCGCCACCACGCCAACTTCTGCAAGGAGCACTTCGTAGAGCATGTTCGGCGCCAGGTCGAGAGGACGATTAACGACTTCGACATGTTCGGACCCGGTGATCGCCTGGTCCTGGGAGTTTCTGGCGGCAAGGACAGCCTCGCCCTCTGGGACATTCTCACTCACCTCGGTTACCAGGTGGACGGCGTCTATCTCCACCTGGGGATCGGTGAGTACAGCTCCGACAGTCTCCGGTTGTCCCAGGAGTTCGCGCGATCCCGCGGCCTCTCCCTCAAGGTCGTCGATCTTCCCGACCAGTACGACTTCTCGGTTCCGGAGGCCGCCTCGGCTTCGCATCGGAGCCCGTGCTCGGCGTGCGGGCTCTCCAAGCGCTACATCCTGAATCGGATGGCCGAGACTTCCGGCTACGACGTCCTTGTCATGGGCCACAACCTCGACGACGAAGCGGCGACGCTCTTCTCCAATGTCCTGCAATGGAACGCGGACTACCTGGGTCGGCAGCGTCCGGTGCTGCCCGCTACCGATCAGGGGTTGGCTCGCAAGGTCAAGCCGCTGATCCGGGTCGCCGAGCGGGAGACGGCCGCCTACGCCGTGCTGTTGGGCATCGACTATGAGGTGGAGGAGTGCCCGATGGCCTCCGGCAACACCCTCAACCGGTACAAGGAATGGCTCAACCGACTCGAGGAGCAATCTCCGGGGATCAAGGCCAGCTTCCTGTTCGGTTTCTTCGAACGGGGTGCGGAGCACTTCGATCCGGGCGAAGGTGTCGAGTTGAGACAATGTTCGTTCTGTGGCCAGCCAACCACCGGCGAAGTTTGTGCGTTCTGCAAGCTGCAGAAGCTGACGATCTCGCGACGACCCGAACTCACGGTTCGGTCGTGACCGGCTAGTGGCAGGATCCGGCCCGCTGGCGTCGGGCGAGAACGCCCTCCTGATCGATCTCAAAGGACGTCGCTACCTCATACGTCTTCAGACCGGCGGCCAGTTTCACTACCACCAGGGTTTCGTCTCCCACGACAAGATGATCGGGAAAGAAGAAGGCTTCCGACTTCAGTCGAGCGGGGGAGGGTCGCTGCTGGTTCTGCGACCGCGTCTGGCCGACTTCGTGTTGAAGATGCCGCGGGGAGCAACGGTTGTCTACCCCAAGGACATGGGGCCTATCGCCGTGTATGCCGATCTCGGGCCCGGCATGACTGTTCTAGAAGCTGGCACCGGTTCGGGGGCTCTGACCTTGGCCCTGCTTCGTTTCGTCGGGCCCTCCGGCCGGGTCATCAGCGTTGAGCGCCGCGATGACCATGCCGGGCACGCCCGCAAGATCATCGAACGCTGGATGGGTGAAGTACCGGCCAACCTCGACCTGCGGATTGGCGAGGTCGAGGATGCCATCGCCGAGATCGCCCCGGAGCGGATCATCCTCGATCTGCCAGAGCCGTGGCACTCGGTCAAGGTCGCCGCCGAGCATCAACCGGGCGGTGGGGTCTTGTGCTGCTACCTCCCCACGGTGCCCCAGATCCAGACCCTCACCGACGCCATGCGTGACAGCGGCGCCTATGAGGAGATCGAGATCTTCGAAACCCTCTTCAGGACCTGGACCGTCGAGGGTCGTTCGGTCCGACCGGACCACCGCATGGTCGGCCACACCGGTTTCCTGGTAGTCGCCCGCAAGGTGTTGCAGCGGGCGGAACGACCGAATCCCGGACCTTGAAGATCACGTCGCGAGACGCACTCGACGGTCGGGGTCGATGAGCCATATACCCTCCGCTGCTCTCATGCCCTCCATCATTCTCGCCCGGATCTCAGGTCTCGACGGCCCGGGTATAACGGCCGGCCTGATGGCCGTGTTGGCCGAAGGGGGCTGCACTCTGTTCGACGTCGAACAAGTCGTCCTTCGTGATCGGCTCAGCCTCAGCGTCCTGATATCGGTCCCTGAAGGGCAGCCAACGGTCCGGGACGTTCTCTTCTATGCATGGGAGAAGGGCCTTCAGGCCGACTTCGAGGTCGTCTCCGAAGATGTGTCTGCCCCCGTCAAACCGAGGTTCGCGGTCACTGTGATTGGCGCCGAGATCAGCCCCGATGCCTTCGGGGCCGTGGCCACGGCCGTCGCTTCGGGCGGCGGCAACATCGATTCGATTGAGCGCCTCTCCCGCTACCCCGTGATCAGCTACGAGTTGGCAGTTAGTGGAGGCGATCAGGCCGCCATGCGATCCTCGCTGTTGGTCACCTCTGCCACCCACGAGGTCGATGTTGCGGTCCAGGCCGAAGGCCTCACCCGACGATCTAAGCGCTTGGTAGTCCTCGATGTGGACTCGACCCTCACCCAGGACGAGGCCATAGACCTTTTGGCCGAAGAGGCAGGAGTGGGACCCCAGGTCGCTGCCTTGACGGCACAGGCGATGGCCGGTGAGATCGACTTCGGCGACGCCTTGGCGGAACGGGTCGCGCTATTGAGTGGCCTTTCCATCGACGTCGTCGAGCGTGTCGCCGAGAGGATCCGGCTGACCCCGGGCGCACGCACCTTCGTCCGCACCCTTCGTCGAATGGGCATGAAGATCGCCATCGTGTCGGGCGGCTTCACCGTGTTCACCAATCGCCTCCAAGTGGACCTCGGTCTCGATCATGCGTTCGGGAACGAACTGGAGGTTGTGGCGGGTCGGCTCACGGGCAAGTTGGTAGGTCCGCCAATCGATCGAGCGCGCAAGGCCGCGATTCTCCGGGAGGTCGCCTTGGCCGAAGGCATTCCACTCGACCAGACCGTGGCGATCGGCGACGGCGCCAACGATCTCGACATGCTGGCCGCGGCCGGCCTCGGTATCGCCTTCAACGCCAAACCTGTGGTCAGGGACGCGGCCGACACCGCCGTGTCGGTTCCTTATCTCGACGCGATCCTTTTCCTGCTGGGGATCAGGAGAGAAGAGGTTGAAGCCGCTGATGGCGGTGACGCCGGCCTCCGAATACCGGTGGCGGGCCTCCCGCCGGTTTGAGACTCCCGATCGGAACCTAAGTCAGGGTCACGGATGGTGAAGGCTCCGGAGCCACCAGGATCGTTAACGCGGCCAGCACCACCAGAGGCAAGACGATGACGATAAGGCTGGCGGGCAATAGGGAGGACACGAACATCCCGACCCACGTTGCGGCTCGCCTCTTGGTATTCCGCCAACTGTTCGGTCCATCGAAGGTCAACAGGAAGCCAAGGGCACTGAGAGACCCGAGCAGTCCGACAGCCAGGATCCCCAATACAACGGCCGGGGAGTCTTGAGTGTCCGAGATCAAGTAGACGACAGCGTTGCCGGCGAATATCCAGCCGCCGTACAAGAGAACCATGATCCCTACGAACCGACCGTAGAGAGCCGGGATCCTTGTTACGGCTCTATGAAAATGCACTCACCGGGACATTCTTCGGCGGATTCAACGGTGATGTCCTCTTGTCCGGCCGGAACCGCCGCCATCCCCTGGGCTCCCTGAGAACTGCCCTTGGATTCTGCATAGATGGTCCCGCCTTCTTTTACATAGGCAAGGCCGTCGTCCAGCAGGACGAACACATCAGGGGCGATCTCCTCACACAGGCCGTCGCCAGTGCAGAGATCCTGATCAATCCAGACTTTCACCGATACTCCCAGTAGCGACCGCTCAGCCCAATTCTAATCGGCCCTGCGCTGACGCAATCACCTCGTAAATGAGACCCCGGCACAAAAGGGCTGATGATTTGTGCCCGACTTTCCGATACTCATGGCGATAACCAGACCTCTTCGTATACTGCCAAAAGGGTAGGTCTAGCCAGGAGCGCATATGAGTCCGAGCGGGAACGAGGAAGCGGCCGAGCTTCGCCGGCAAATGATGACTCTCGAAGACGAGGTCGTCACCCTTCGGCGACGTCTCCAGGACGCTCCCCGCCGCGTGCAGGACCTCGAGGCGAGACTGGCCGAGTCGCACGAAAAGCTGGCGCGTTCCCTCGCTCAGAACGACAAGCTGGCCACCGTCCTCGAAGAGGCCCGCGAGCAGTTGTCGGTGCTGAGGGCCGAGGTCGACAAGCTGACCTCACCTCCTAACAACTTCGGAACCGTTACCTCTGTCAACGACGACGGCACCGTCGACATCATCACCGGCAACCGCAAGCTCAGGGTGGCCGCTCAGCCTGCGGTCGAGGTGAAGCTCCTCCAGAAAGGTCAGGAGGTGCTCCTCAACGAGTCGTTCACCATCATCGACATCCGCAACTTCGATCCGACCGGAGAAGTGGTCAGAGTCCGCGACAAGCTGGAGGATGGCCGTCTCGTAGTCATCGCACACGCCGATGACGAGAAGGTCGTGTCGATAGCCGACTCGATGGCCGACGTGAAGGTGCGCGCTGGGGACTTCGTCCGGATCGATCCCAGGGCGGGTCTCGTGGTCGAGCGACTTGCCAGGCCTGAGGTCGAAGAACTCGTCCTCGAGGAGATCCCTGACGTCACCTACGAACAGGTCGGCGGGCTCGTGTCCCAAATCGAAGAGATTCGCGACGCGGTCGAACTGCCCTACCTCCATCGCGACCTGTTCTCGCGTTACGGGCTGGTGCCGCCGAAGGGCATCCTTCTCTACGGTCCTCCCGGTTGCGGTAAGACTCTCATCGCCAAAGCGGTGGCCAACAGCCTCGCCCGGGCGGTGGCAGATCGAACCGGAGAGCCCGATGCTCGTTCCTACTTCCTCAACATCAAGGGTCCCGAGCTTCTCAACAAGTGGGTTGGCGAAACCGAGCGCCAGATTCGATTGATCTTCCAGCGCGCCAAGGAGAAGTCCGACGAGGGCGTGCCGGTGATCGTCTTTTTCGATGAGATGGACTCCCTCTTC
>JANMST010000171.1:0-9451 GCA_031389635.1 Acidimicrobiia bacterium
CGGGGAAGCGCTCAGGCACGATGCGCACCTCGCTGAACCCCTCGAGGAGCCTGCGGAACTCGCCGATGCTGAACTTCAAGAGCACCGGCGCATCGTCGTGGAGCCGTTTGCCCACCCGCCGAGTACAGGCTCTCGCAAAGAGCGAGGTTGGCGGCGTCGTAGCTCGCCTGGCGTCCGTTGCCCTCGTAGCAGGGCCATCCGAAGTTGTGGACCGGCCCGACATCTGGGTCGGGGATGCGGTTGATCTCCTCCCATAGACCCCAACCGACGTCGCCTATCCAGACCTGGCCGTCGGCCGCCACGGTGGTCCGAAACGGGTTACGCAGCCCGTAGGCAATGATCCGGTCGTCGCCCGGGTCACCTCCGACGAGCGGGTTGCCCGGCCAGGCCGCCCCGGTGATGGGGTCGATCCGGAGAACGGTGCCATTGAAGCTGATGGGATCGCCTGACGAACGCAGGTCCTGGCTGCGTAGAGCTCCGCCCTCACTGGGAGGATCAGCACAGGGATTGTTTGGTGTAGGTGAGCCGGGGACCGTGCCGCCCAACTGTCCGTAGTCGACGACGTTGAAAGATGCCCCGTCACCGCCGGTGACGTACAGAGCCCCCTCGGGCCCGAAGTCGAGTGATCCAATCGAGTGACTCGGGTACTGCTGACACCAGTTGCCTTCGAGCAGCACTACAGGAGAACCGACCACCTGGTTGGCCGGGCTGATTTGTACTCGCAGCAGCCGTCCGTTGGCCATGCAGCCGTCGGTGGTTGGCCCCGGGTTGGCAGGGCAGTCGTCGTTGTACCCGGCGTTGTCCCAGGTGTAGAGCAGATAGACATAGGGCGTCGCCGGAAAGTTCGGATGTAGGGCCAGGCCGAGCAGCCCGCGATCCCACCAGTCGTAAACGTCCGTGGCGAGATTGAGCGCGATATCGGCAGTGGGGTCCGACAGCGAACTCCACACCTTCAACATCCCGCGCTTCTCGGTAACGAACACCCGCCCGTCCGGCGAGAACTGGACTGCGGTCGGCAGGGTCAGACCAGTGATGACCGAGGTGACGGTGAAGCCCGCGGGGAGATTGCCGGCCGCAGCGCGGGCGGCCGGAACTCCCGGTATAAGGGTGACGACGAGGACAACCGCCAGCCCCAACGATTTCAACAAGTTCCACCGAATGCCCCTGCCCATGCCCCGCCTCCTGGTCTGCCCCAAACCGTGTCTACATATGGCCGGGCACCGGGTGGCTAACCGCCCGGTGCCCTGCAAGAGCGTTTGGTGAACGTTAGGTACCGATAGTCGTGGATGTCGTCGGCGGCCTGGTGGTCGTGGTCGAGCTTTGATGGGTAGTCGACGTGGTCGTCGTCGGGGCGCTAGTCGACGTGGTCGTCGTCGGGGCGCTGGTCGACGTGGTCGTCGTCGGAGCAGTGGTGGTTGTGGTTGTCGTCGGAGCAGTGGTGGTTGTGGTCGGCGGGTCGCAGCCCTCCACCCAGAACACCTTGTGCTTGACGTCGGCCCCGATCGATCCCTCGGCGTTGACGGTCAGCTTGACGTGCCAGCCCTGCTGCGGATGCGGGGCATAACCCGCCAGAACGGCGCCAAGGTCGTAAGTGACCGAAGCATCGAGTCCGGCCTCACTGCCACCACCGGCGTTGCTGTCCTCACCGATGAACACCACGTCATCGAGAATCGCGACAAACTTTCCGGTAGGCGGCTGGACACTGAAGTGGACGTCTGCGAAAAGGTCGCCCTCATCGAAGCCATAGAAGTCCACCTGGAAAACGCAGCCGACATGCGGCTCGTTGTTCGGGTGGTCATCGAAGGCGAGCCCATCGATTTTGACGGTTCCGTTGTTGCCGGGAGGGTCAGCCTGGGCTGGTGGAGCCAGCCAGATCAAGCCAAAGACCATCATTCCGACGACCGAAACCGCGAGCAGCCGACGTACCTGGACGCCGGCAACCGCATCCCACATAGGAGCCTCCCTTTTGTTGTACCCCAAAGGGCAGGTTCCACGACCCGCCCGTTTGTTACAGGGGAATCTGTCCGGACTCCGTTTTGGTGGATTGAGCGACTCCGGATTGGCGCT
Source organism: Acidimicrobiia bacterium (assembly GCA_031389635.1). Lineage (GTDB taxonomy): Bacteria > Actinomycetota > Acidimicrobiia > Spongiisociales > ZC4RG35 > DATEEG01. Next base: position 2,068 of record JANMST010000171.1, read on the forward strand.
TTAATGGGTAATTGCCGTGAGCACTACCGCCACCGAAACAGCCACCCGACGGCGGGCTCCGTTCTTCATCGAGTTCTACCGCTCGGCGGTCGGCAAGAAGTGGGTCATGGCCGTCACCGGAATCCTCCTGATCGTCTTCGTGATCGCCCACCTCGTCGGAAACATCAAGATTTTCCTCGGCCCTGAGGCCAGCGGTGCCTATGAGATCGACGAGTACGGCCACGCCCTGCGGGAACTCCTCTATCCGATCCTCCCCCGGCACATCGCTCTCTGGATCATGAGGGTCGGGCTGATCGTCGCCTTCGCACTGCACGTCCACGCCGCCACCACCCTGACGTTCATGAATCGCAGGGCCCGGACAGTCGACTACCAGGGGCCGCGTCAATATCTTTCGGCCAATTACGCCAGCCGGACCATGCGGTGGAGCGGCTACATCTTCCTCGCCTATCTTGCCTTCCACCTGGCCGACTTCACCTGGGGCATCCAACCCTTCGCTCCTGACGGTTGGGAGCGAGGGAGTATTCGGGCCAACTTCCTCGTCACCTTCAGTCGCTGGCCGGTGGTCGCGTTCTATGTCATTGCCAACCTCCTGCTGGGGATCCACCTCTTCCACGGCATCTGGTCGATGTTCCAGAGCCTCGGCATCAACAACCCCCGCTTCAACAAGTGGCGGCGCTGGCTGGCCCAGGGCCTGTCGGCCCTCATCGTGGCCGGCAACATCTCGATGCCACTGGCGGTGGCGTTCGGGGTGATTACCTGATGGCTTTGAAACTCGAGTCCAAGGTTCCGGCCGGGCCGCTGGCGGAAAAGTGGGACAACCACAAGGCGTCGATCAAGCTCGTGAACCCCAACAACAAACGGCGCTTCAAGATCATCATCGTCGGAAGCGGATTGGCCGGAGCTTCCGCCGCCGCCTCGCTAGGCGAGTTGGGCTATCAGGTCGAGGTCTTCACCTATCACGACTCGCCCCGCCGGGCCCACTCGATCGCAGCCCAGGGTGGCATCAACGCCGCCAAGAACTACCGCAACGACGGCGACTCGACCTTCCGGCTGTTTTACGACACCCTCAAAGGCGGTGACTATCGGGCCCGGGAGGGCAACGTGTACCGCCTTGCCCAGGTTTCGGTCAACATCATTGACCAGGCGGTCGCTCAGGGAGTTCCGTTCGCCCGCGAGTACGGAGGCCTGCTCGACACCCGCTCCTTCGGCGGCGCTCAGGTGGCGAGGACCTTCTACTCGGCCGGACAGACCGGCCAGCAACTCCTGCTCGGCGCCTATCAGCAGATGATGCGCCAGGTCAACGAGGGCAACGTCAAGCTCAACACCCGCAGCGAGATGCTCGACCTGGTGGTCAAGGACGGACATGCGGTGGGGATCATCACCCGCGACCTCGTCACCGGCGAGATCGCTCGGCATGCCGGCCATGCGGTCGTTCTCGCCACCGGGGGCTATTCGAATGCGTTCTTCCTCTCGACCAACGCCAAGGCCTGCAACACATCGGCGATCTGGCGGGCCTATCGCCGGGGGGCGGCGTTCGCCAACCCCTGTTACGCCCAGATCCACCCGACCTGCATCCCCCAAAACGACGAGTTCCAGTCGAAGCTGACCTTGATGTCGGAGTCGCTCCGCAACGACGGCCGCATCTGGGTCCCGAAGGACCCGTCGGAGAAGCGACGGGCCAATCAGATCCCCGAGCAGGATCGCGACTACTTCCTGGAACGGATGTATCCGGCCTTCGGCAATCTCGTCCCTCGCGACGTCGCCAGCCGGGCCGTGAAGCGGATGGTCGATCAGGGCAAGGGGGTGGGATCGCGCAAGAACGGGGTCTATCTCGACTTCGCCGCTGCCATCAATCGCCTCGGTCAGGAGGTTGTCGTCGAGCGCTACTCCAACCTCTTCGAGATGTACGAGAAGATCACCGACGAGAACCCCTACGACATCCCGATGCGGATCTACCCGGCCGTCCACTACACGATGGGCGGTCTGTGGGTCGACTACAACCTGACCACCACCATCCCCGGCCTCTACGCCATCGGTGAGGCCAACTTCTCCGACCACGGCGCCAACCGCCTCGGTGCCTCGGCGTTGATGCAGGGGTTAGCCGACGGCTACTTCGTCCTCCCCTACACGATCGGCGACTACCTGGCAGGCATGCTTGGAAACGATCCGGTGCCGATCGAGGATCCCGCCTTCCATCAGGTGGAGCTCGAGGTATCGGAGCGGGTCAAGGGATTCCTGGCCGGTAGGGGAACCAGGTCGGTCGACTGGTACCACCGCGAGCTCGGACGTCTGATGTGGGAATACTGCGGAATGAGCCGCGATCGCTCGGGGCTCGAGAAGGCCCTTTCGGAGATCCCGGCTCTCTATCAGGAGTTCAAGACCGACGCGCGGGTGCTGGGGACCAACGAGCAGCTGAACCAGTCGCTGGAGAAGGCAGGCCGGGTCGACGACTTCTTCCAGCTCGCAGAGTTGATGTGCCGAGACGCTCTTCATCGTGAAGAGTCGTGTGGAGCCCACTTCCGCGAAGAGCACCAGTTCGAAGATGGTGAGGCGAAACGCGACGACGAGAACTTCGCCTACGTGGCCGCCTGGGAATGGACCGGAGCAGAGCCGATCCTGAACAAAGAACCCCTGGTGTTCGAAGAAGTCCACCCGACGACGCGGTCGTACAAATGAGCGTGGTACGTGGTACGTGGTACGTGGTACGTGCGGAAAACGTGGTGCGTGGTGCGTTATGCGTGGTGCGTCACGAACTGACGCCGTCTCCGCTCTCCCTCTATCCACATTCTTCTACGCAAAACGCACCACGCACCACGCACCACTCTTCGGTTCTTACGTACCACGTACCACGTACCACGTACCACGGGAATCTCGCGTGAACATCACCTTGCAAGTCTGGCGACAGGACAACGCCTCTTCTGCCGGCGGGTTTAGGACTTATCTGGTCGAGGACGTTTCTCCTGATATGAGCTTTCTCGAGATGCTCGACGTTCTCAACGATCGTCTCACCAATCAGGGCGAGGAACCGATCGCCTTCGAGCACGACTGCCGGGAAGGCATCTGCGGTAGCTGCGGAGTGATGATCGAGGGCATGGCCCACGGGCCCCAGCGGGGAACCGCCACCTGCCAGCTTCATATGAGGAAATTCTCGGACGGCGCCACCATCACCGTCGAGCCGTGGAGAGCGGCGGCCTTCCCGGTGATCCGCGACCTGGTGGTCGATCGCTCCGCCTTCGATCGGATCATCGCCGCCGGGGGCTACATCACCGCCCCTACCGGTTCGGCCCCCGAGGCCAACCTGACCCCGGTGCCGAAAGAAGTCGCCGATGCCGCCTTCGAAGCTGCGGCCTGCATCGGATGCGGAGCCTGTGTCGCCGCCTGCCCCAACGGCGCCGCTCAACTGTTCACCGCCGCCAAGGTCGCTCACCTCAACCTGCTCCCCCAGGGCCAGGCCGAGCGGCTGATCCGGGTGGAGAACATGGTCGATGTGATGGAGGACTTCTTCGGGTCCTGCACCAACCACGGGGAGTGTGAAAGCGCCTGTCCTAAATCGATCTCGATCGACTTCATCGCTCTCCTCAACCGCGACTACATCAAGGCCAAATTCGCCAATCGCCGCCTGCTGGCTCAGCACTAGCTTCCTTCCGCCAGCCTGATACCTTGTCATCTCGGGTCCTGTGGCGGGTGCCCTGGTGGTAGCAACCACCCTGAAATGATCCGATCGCCCCTGGTTACTCATACCGGGGCCTGCGAGTGTCACCGCTATGGACCGGGGCAGGGGCATTTAATTGGGCTACGGTCGTCGTCAGCTTCAGAAGGCGCATAACACAAGAGGCCGTGAGCGGGGGGCGACCCTCCTCTGGGTGGCTTCGTTGCTGGTGTTGCTCCTCGGAGCTTCGGCCTTCGCAGTCGACCTCGGCTGGATCCTGCTCAACGGATCAAGACTCCAGCGGGCTGCCGACGCGGCATCGCTGGCGGGAGTCGTAAACCTTCCAACCTCTCCCGGTGGGGCCTTGGTTGACGCGGTTGACGCGGCCGGTCGCAACGGATTCCCGATCGTCCTCAACGGGGCGACCACCCTGGCGCCTTCGGTCCTCGCCGACAATCGGTACAAGGTTGACATGACGACGACCATCGACACCTTCTTCCTGAGGGCGCTCGGCTTCTCTGATTTCGACATCTTCAAGACGGCCACGGCCGAGTACATCAAGCCGGTGCGGCTCGGCAGTCCGGACAACAGCTTCGGTGATGGCACCACTGACAACTTCTGGGCGGCCATCAATGGCCAGTACACGGAGAAGGAGCAGGGCGACCCCTACGCGACCCGATGCATCACCACTCCAAATGACGGGACAACTGCCCGGTGCAACTTTGGAAGCACCAACGAAGGCCCCGGAGGCGAGTTTCGCGACTGGGGATATTTCTACGTGATCGAAATCGGGGCGGGCTCATCGAATCTCAACGTCCAGATCTTTGAGCCCGGTCATGCCGTGGGCGACGACGGTGGCACGATTTCTGCAACTGGCGACCTCGCCTGGCGATCGGTGTGGACCGAAGAGCAGTTCATCACAACAGTGTTCAATCTGTATCGACCGGATCAAACGCCGTTTGCTCCGTTCGACAACCCTCTCGAATGCACCGAATCCTTCCCTCGGATCTCTACTCCGGGACAGGGTTGGATAAGTCTGTGCTCGGGCTCCGTGAGTGTGCCCGGAACAGTGGAACCAGGGATGTGGCTCCTCAATATTCCTTCACCTCTCTACGAGGGATCCTCGAAGTTCGGGATCCAAGCAACCGTGGATGGCGGCCCCACCCCCAAAGTCTATGGACTATTCGACATGTCGATCTACGTAAACATCGATGGTGGCGAGGCGACCCCGTTCCTGGCCGAGGTCCGACCCGAGCACGAGGGTAAGACCTTCGAACTCGACATCTTCGACATGGGCGACAACGACGGCCCTGCTTTGATCCAGATTCTCGAACCCGACGGAAGCATGACCGACTGCTCCTGGGAGTCCGACAACGGCCAATCCGGCGCGATGGGGCAATGCGAGATCGACATTTCCGACAGGCGGTTCAACGCCGACTGGCTATATCTGACCATTCCCCTGGACGGATACTCCTGCGACATCACCCAGGCCCTAGGTTGCTGGTGGAAGATCAGAATCGAAAACGCTGGCCAGGCTCACGACCGGACCACCTGGACCGCCCGGATCACCGGCAACCCCCTCCGACTGGTTCCGTAACGTCGTGATCAAGTTGTTCTCAAGGCGGGAAAGAGGGGCCAATCTCGTTGAGTTCGCCATCGTCGTGCCCATCGTGATCCTGGTCGTCATCGGCATCCTCGAGGTGGGCGTGGCATTTCGTGACCTCCTCACGGTTTCGAATGCTGCGAAGGAAGGCGTCCGGCTCGTGGCGGCGATGGGAGACGACCCCTTGACGGACTGTGCGGTTCTCACCAAGACATCGTCGGCCCTGGCTTCAAGCATCTCATTGGACAACCTCCTCACCATCGAGATCTTCAAGGCGAACCCCAATGGCACGCAGAGCGGGAGAACGAACGTGTACTCCCTGCCTGTTGGCGCCGATCCCACCGATTGCACTGAGTGGTCACCGAATCCGATGGAAATCGATTCGCTGATCTGGAGTCCCGAAGATCGGCTTGTCAAGATCGGGCCGGATGACGACCTCGACATCGCCGGTGTCCGGGTGACCTACACCCACAACTGGATTACGGGGTTCCCACCCTTCATCGGCTCATTCGTCGTGGACGAATCCACAGTGTCCCGCCTTGAGCCTGAGGAATACGCATGATCCCCCGCCACCGACGAGACGACCGAGGCTCGGCCCTGGTCGAGACTGCCGTTGTCCTGAGCCTTTTGATGATGCTTTCAATCGGTGCCTTCGAGTGGGGCATGGCATTTCGAGATTGGCTCAGCGTCTCGGCGGCCACCAGGGAAGGGGCCCGGGTGGCAGCCTCGGCCGGCAAGGACGCCGAGGCCGATTGTACGATTCTCGAGGCAACCGCAGGCTCGCTTCTCTCGATCGACGGAAGCGACATCCTGTTCATCGACATCTACAAGGCCGACACGACCGGCGCCCCCACCGGCCAGCGTCAAACCTACAAACCATTCGATCCGGACACAGACGAACCTTTGAATCTTCGCTGCGACCGCTGGTACGCAGTGAACGACACCGCCTATCCCCCTTTGGCCCGCGACAACATCGGCGCCGAGCGCGATTGGGTCGGGGTTCGCCTGGAATTCACCCATACCTGGAAAACCGGGTTGTTCTGGTGGTCCAGCGGGGTCACGTGGAGCGACCGCACCATCATCCTGATGGAGCCGGATCCCAGCATCTAGCCCGTATACACCGGCCGACGTTATAGGTCGATAGGCCCTTTAGAGCCCCGTCGTGGTGGCCGATCACTTCATTGTTACCGGTTAACGAAGGAGTGCGGGTGCCGTTCAGGCGTGGAAAAGACAAGAAAGAGCGCGGAGCCTCGCTGGTTGAGTTCAGCCTTTTCTTGCCCGTTCTCTTCCTGGTACTCGTAGGCATCTTCGAAATCGGGATGGCTTTCAAGTCGTACCTGACCGTCGCTTATCTCGCCAGGGAAGGCGCCCGTTTGGCAGCTTTATCGCACAGGTGACCGCGGTTGCGAGGATTGGGGCAACAACAACGCCGCATGCGGCCAGACGGTGGTAGCCACCCTCTTTCGGCCCGACCCGACTCCCCTCGATGTCTCGAACAACGTGATTCAGTGCGGTCCCTATAGCTTCACACCGCAGCCCCAGATTGCGGCAACCAACACCGCCAGCTACACGTGGCAGATCCCGGGCTCGGGTGGGCTGCCCAACTGTTTCCGTGTCGCCAATGCCTTGGCAGGTACCTACGTGCTCCAGATCAAGGTGGCCGAACCCAGCCAGGCCTCCTATTCGGGGCTCGAAGTGGCTTCAGATCACGATCGTGCTGCCCTCCAACTACTCCTGCACGACCGACTGCTGGTGGAAGGTGCGATATACCTTCAGCGGAACAACCGCCGACACCACCACCTGGCGGGCCTACATCCTCGGCAACCCGATCCATCTGATTCCAACCGGCTGAGCTCGTCGCCAAGGCGTTAACGACAGGCGGTGCCTTCGGCACCGCCTGTCTGGTTTGGTGTCCCACCCTCTTGAACGGTGGAGGAAGCCAGGACTGGTGCGTTTAGGGGCTTTGATTCGTATCTTTTCGCGTGACAAGTGACCACGGAGAGTGGTAATCTACACCCAGAGTGAGAACGTGACAACCGGGTCATTCGGATCATGTACATCCGAGCGTCGAACAAACCCTGAGATTCGACGCGATCGTGGAGCGACGATCGTCGAAGCCGCCGTGGTACTTC